>JAEUMM010000186.1 GCA_016792645.1 Alphaproteobacteria bacterium
TGCTCGACCTCAATGCGCATGTTCAGCAGAAGGCGGCGACGGCTTCGAGCGGTACGGTGCTGATGCGCTGCGACGGCAGCGCCGCGATCGGGCTTGGTCACGTGCGGCGGTGCCTCAGCGTCGCGAAGGCGCTGCGCGATCGTGAAGGCTTTGGCGTTCGCTTTGCGATGAAGGACGATCCGCTTGCGATCGAACCGGTCAAGACAGCCGGTTTTGCAGTTGATGTGATACCTCCGGCCGCGAAAGAGATCGATTGGCTGCTGTCGCTTGCCGAAACTCATAAGCCGGTTGCCACCGTTCTGGATGTGCGCACGGATTTGTCGGCGACGTCGGTGATGCGCCTTAAGGGCGCCGACACCATCGTTGCCTTGATCGACGACGGCAGTGCGCGGCGGCTTGCGGCCGACGCGTCCTTCTATCCGCCGGTGCCGCAAGTGTTTGCGTTGAATTGGGAAGGCGCGGAGGCAGAGCCATATGTCGGCTGGGAATGGGTTGTGCTCGGGCACGACACGATGCCGCCGTTCGTGCGACGCGAGGGTGGGCGACCGCGCATCGTCGTTTCCATGGGCGGTTCTGATCCGCTGGGATTGACGCGCACGGCCGTAAAGGCGTTGACGTCGCTGGACGGCGACTTTGACGTCACGGTCGTGATTGGGCCGGGCGCCGATATGCGTATGGAAGGCGATATCGCGCGTCTTGCGCCGCGGTACACGATTGTGCGCAGCCCGAACGATCTGCCGAAGTTGATGAGCCAGGCCGATCTTGGGCTCGTCAGTTTCGGAGTCACGGCCTATGAACTGGCGGCGATCGGTGTGCCTGCCGCTTATTTGTGCCTGACTGAGGATCATGCGTTGTCCGCCTCCGCTTTCGAACGTGCGGGCATGGGCGTGTCATTGGGCGTCGCGTCGCGCGTGAGCGAGGGCGACATCGCAGAGGTCGTGACCGAGTTGCTCGAGGATACCGGACACTTGCGCGCGATGGGTGCTGCGGGCCGTATGAACGTGGACACGCGCGGTGCGGCGCGGATCGCGGAACATGTTCGGCGCCTTGTGGTCGAGCGCGCCGCGGCGCTCAACGTTGCCGGTGCGAAGCCTTTGGCGCTGGCAGTCTAGTTCAACCGACGCCGTAGCTTTGGACGAGGCTGCCCGCGACCAAGGCCCAGCCGTCGACCAGTACGAAGAAGATCAGCTTGAACGGCAGTGAGATCGTCACCGGCGGCAGCATCATCATGCCCATCGCCATCAAGAGCGAGGCGACGACGAGGTCGATGATCAGGAAGGGGATAAACAGCAGGAAACCGATTTCGAAGGCGCGGCGGAGTTCGCTGATCAGAAACGCCGGTATCAGGATGCGCAGCGGCGTCGCGTCAGGGGTTGCCGGCGGTTGCTGTTTGGCGAGATTGAAGAACAGCCGAAGGTCGCTCTCGCGAACGTGCTTCAACATGAAGGCCGACAGCGGGCCGGCTGTCTTGGTGAACGCGTCCGCCGGCGTGATCTTCTCGGCCATCAGCGGCTGGATGCCTTCATTGTAGGCCTTCTCGAAGGTCGGGGCCATGACGAAAGCCGTGAGAAAGAGCGCGAGCGAGATGATGACGCTGTTGGGCGGGCTCTGTTGGATGCCGATGGCGGTGCGCAGGAGCGAGAGCACGACGACGATGCGTACGAAACTCGTCACCATGATCAGCACCGACGGGGCGATGCTGAGGACGGTGATCAGCGCGACGATCTGAATCAGGCGCTCGGTCATGCCCGAGCCGCCTTCGCCGAGGTCGAGCGTCACTTGCTGCGCGGCGACGGGTTCGACCGAGATGACGAGCGCGAGCAGCGCCGCGAGAATGGCGGGGGCGAACTTCACAGGCGTGATTCCGTTTTGATCGTCAGAAAGCTGGAGCCCGACAGTTGCGGCTCCGGGATGGCGACGGCATCGATGTTGGCGTCGACCAGCGTTTCGCCGGAGGGCGACAACAGCAGAAGATATTCCTTGTTGTCACGGCGCACGATGACGAGACGGCGGCGGGCGTCGAGCAGCATCGATTCGACGATGCCCAGGCGGCGGTCGTTTTGGCGGCGCACGCCTTGCTGGATAAAGCCGAAAGCCCTCAACGCATAAGCGCCGGCGCCGATCAACGCGAGGACAAAGATCAGCGCGGCGACGAAGCGCAGGTATTGGGTGGGGTCGTCCATTTCCGCAACTCGAACACAGTGATTTCGAGAAGGAGAATGGGTGCGTAACCTTAAGTCCGACTAAACGGGCGGCAGATTTTTCCCGGTTAGCATTCGGTGAAGATCGGTTAGCGCAAGATGAAGAATGCGCGCGGTTCGCGGATATGCTCGATCGATCGTTCGAATATTTTCTCCGGTCTTAAACTGCTTTTAAGCGTGCTGGGCAAAACTTGCCTCCGTGAACGTGTGGGATCGATCCCGCGCAGGATGGATGCAAATGAGCTTCGCCGATCTTCCGATCTTCAATCTGCTGCAGCAGAAAATGAACTGGCTGGGCAATCGGCAAGACGTGCTTTCGCGCAACATCGCGAACGCGTCGACGCCGGGTTACGTGCCGCACGATTTGCGCGAAACCGATTTCAGCGCGGCGCTCAGTGCCGTGTCGCGCGGCGATCTGTTGACGACGAACGGGCGGCATTTGTCGGCCCGTTCGCAGGGCGGCGGCGCTTTCGCCACCGTTGCGGCGCCGGGTTCGCAGTCTTCGCCGGACGGCAACTCCGTCATTTTGGAAGAGCAGGCGATGAAGGTGGCCGAGACGCAGATGCAATACGCCGAAGCGGCCGGTCTCTACAAAAAGATGATTTCGATGTGGCGGTCCGCTTTGGGCGGCCACGGCTAAAGACGAGGTGGGTTCATGGAAACGATGAAATCTATGCTGATCGCGGCGTCGGGCATGCGCGCCCAGGCCGAGCGCATGCGCGTGATCGCCGAGAACCTCGCGAACGCGAACTCGGCGGCATCGCGCGTCGATGAGGATCCGTATCGGCGTCAGTTGCCGGTGTTCAAGAACGAGCTCGACCGCGTGACGGGCGTTTCGACGGTGCACGTGAAGCAAGTCGTCAAGGACAACTCGGATTTCCGCGAGCAATACATGCCCGGCCATCCGGCGGCGGACGAGCGTGGCTATGTCAAAATGCCAAACGTCAATTCGCTGGTCGAGATGATGGATATGCGCGAAGCGCAACGAGCCTATGAAGCGAATTTGAGCGTCATCGACAACACGCGCACCATGATGGCGCGCACTGTCGATCTGCTGAAGCGGTAAGGAACCTTAGACAATGGCTGCCGTCATCAATCCCGCAGCGATCAACGCCTACGCGCAAGCCGCGAAGATGGGCGCCGGCGCAGGCGAGGCCGCGGCGGCGACGCCCGGATCTTCGTTCGGCGACATGCTGTCGAGCGTTCTGGGCGAGGCGTCGAGCACGGGGCGCGCCGCCGAAGCGAAGGCCGGTGAGCTGCTCAAAGGCAAGGGCGACATCGTGGACGTCGTGACCGCCGTCAACGCGGCCGAGATGTCTCTTGAGACCGTTGTCGCCATTCGCGACCGGGTGATCGCCGCCTATCAAGACATCATGCGGATGCCGATCTGATTTTTGTGCCGTCGGGACCAGTAACGTTACTATGGAGTTGATTTTATGAGCGGCGGCGAAGCGTTGGATCTGGCCCGCGAAGCGACGTGGGTTCTGATCGTCATGGCGGGACCGACCATGATCATCGGCCTCATCGTCGGCGTGGCGATCGGTATTCTGCAGGCGTTGACGCAGATTCAGGAATCGACGCTGGTTTTCGTGCCGAAGATTCTTGCGATCTTCGCTTCGGTCATCCTGCTGTTGCCGCTTATGGCTGCGGCTATGTCCGGATTGATGGACACGATCATCCAACGCATCATCGCACAATAGGCGCGCCATGACCGGCGGGCTCGCTGAGATTCTTCCGGCAGACGTCATGACCCTGTCGCTCGTATTCTCGCGGGTGGGCACGATGGTTATGGTATTGCCGGCGATCGGCGAGGCGACCATTCCGCCGCGGGCGCGGCTTGCACTGGCGCTGGCGCTGACGCTTGTGATGGCGCCGGTTGTCGGGGCCGCCTATCCGACCGCCGTCGCGAACCATGTCGGCAGCGCCGCAGGGTTGGTGATCTCGGAAATCGTGATCGGCCTCGCGGTCGGGCTGATCGTGCGGATGATGCTCTCGGCGGTTCAGGTCGCGGGCAACGTGATCGCCACGCAGACGGGGCTCGCGTTTTCGCAGACCTTCGACGCCAATCAGGGCACGCAGAGCGCGCTCGTCTCCATGTTTCTGTCGCTGCTCGCGGTGACGTTGATCTTTGCGACCGACATGCACCACCTGCTGATCGCGGGGATCGAGCATTCGTTTACGCTGTTCCCGCCGGGCAAGATGCCGCCCACGGCCGATTTCATGAGGCTTGCGATCGAGACCGTGTCGGGCCTGTTCACGACGGGGTTGCAGATGTCGGCGCCGTTCATCGTGTTCGGGCTTGTCATCTATGCGGCGGCGGGCGTGATCGCGCGGATGATGCCGCAGCTTCAGGTTTTCTTCATTGCCATGCCGCTTAATATTTTGGCGGGCTTCGTCATATTAGGTCTTACGTTGTCGACAATGATGCTCTGGTTTTTGGAAGCGTTCCAAACCCAAGCCCAGTTGTTCGTGCCCCACTAAGGGTCGAACGCTGCGATGTCCGACGATAAAGACGACTCACAAAAAACCGAACAACCTACCCAAAAGCGGCTGCAGGAAGCCGAAGAGAAGGGCGACGTTGCGCAGTCGCCGGACATCGCGGCGTGGCTGGTGCTTGCCGCGGCGACCGGCTTCATCGCCATGTGGGCCGGAACGACGGCGAGCGGTCTGCGTCAGATGATGACCGGATTCTTGTCGCAGCCCCATACGTTGAGCCTCGACAGCGATACGATGAGCGGCTTGATGCAAGGCGTGGGTACGCAGCTGCTGTTGATTCTGGCGGTGCCGCTGGGGCTGTTGTTGGTGGTCGGCGTCGGAGCGCACCTCATTCAGCACAAGCCGGTCTTCGCGTGGGAAAAGCTGAAGCCGGAATTTTCACGCATCAGTCCCTTGAAGGGGTTCGAGAAACTGTTCGGGCGCGTGGCGCTCATGAACTTCGCCAAGGGTCTGTTGAAGACCGTCGTCGCCAGCGCGGCGATCGGCATCACGATATGGCCGGCGCGGGAGCAGTTGCTGGGGCTGATCACTATGCCGGTCGCGGGCCTCCTGCCGTGGGTTCAGGGCCTTACGGTTCAGATTCTTATCGCGGCACTGGCCATCCTGGGCATCATCGCGCTCGCCGACATCGGCTGGCAGTATTTTGAGCGTATGCGTCGCCTTCGGATGACACGTCAGGAAGTGCGCGACGAGCACAAACAAAGCGAGGGCGATCCGGCAGTTAAGGCACGTATCAGACAAATTCGTTCAGAACGCGCCCGTAAGCGTATGATGGCCAATGTCCCCAAGGCGGCCGTCATTATCACCAACCCGACGCACTATGCCGTCGCCTTGGCCTACGAATCAGGCAAGATGGGCGCTCCCATCTGTGTCGCCAAAGGTGTCGACGATATTGCGTTGAAAATTCGTGAAATCGGCAAAGAACACAACGTTCCGATCGTTGAAAATCCGCCGCTTGCACGAGCCCTTTACGCCTCTGTCGACGTGGATGAGAGCATCAAAGCCGAGCACTTTACCGCCGTGGCCCAGGTCATCGGCTTCGTGATGCGCTTGAAGATGAAAGCCTCGCCCGCGCGTACAGAGCGTCGTAAATGAAACCTGCGATTGAGTCCGCCGCCGAAGCCACTTCTGAAGTCTCTCCGGCGAAATCGGCCCGTTCGTTCCGTCTGAAGTTCTCGATCGGACAGTGGGCGCTGGCACTGTTTGCGGTCGCGTGCCTCTGCGGCGTCAGCGTCATCGTGTGGCCGGAGGCGGCGGGGCTCGGCGGTCTGGCTTTCCTGATCGCGATCACGCTGTGCGGCGCTGCCCTAATGTTCGTGTACACGTCGGGGCGGCTCGTTTCGCCGGAAGCGCCTGCGCGGTTGTTCGGCGCCGCGCTCGATACCGATCACCGGGCCTGTTCGATCACATCGCCGGACGGATCGATCGCCTATGCGAACCCGGCTTGGCGCAAGCTTTTCGGACGCAGTGCGTCGGGCGGCGACGTATTGCCGGTCGCCGGGTTCTCGGCGGACCCGGAGACGGCGCAGCGGCTTTATCAGCTGGTGCGTGCGGCCAGTTTGCGGGAAGCGCGCGAAGAGGAACTGAAGCTCAAGAACGTGGCCGGCAAGTGGGTTCACGTCGCCGTGTCGCCGGTCAGTCCGCAGGGCCACACGGTTTGGCGCATCGTCGACTCCTCGCCGCGCAGGCCCGTGCTGCATGCGGTCGATGCGGCGAAACAGTCGGTGGTCGTGCAACTGCGTCCGCTGGAGCAGCCGATGCTGCCGGGGATCAGCGGCGTGGAGGCGCGCATCCCGCGCTTCATTCAGGACGCGCCGCTCGGGATCGCGCTCATCGATGCGGACGGCGTTTTGGTCGAGGTGAATGCCGCGTTTGCGGCAGTCATCGGCAGTGATGCGCGCAAACTCAAGGATCGCGTGCTCTACGATTTCCTGCGTGATCAGACGGCGCAGGAGGCACGGGCGCGGTTGACGTCACTGGGTATCGGCGATGTCTCGCGTGCGCCGGTCGATGTCCGCTTCAAGTCCGGCAATGAACGGACGGGGCAGCTGTTCGCGAGCCGCTTCGATCCGGCGGAGATTACCGGGGCGGCCTATGCGGTCTATCTGATCGACACGACGGAGCAGACGCAGCTTGAGACGCAGTTCGCGCAGTCGCAGAAGATGCAGGCGGTGGGTCAACTTGCGGGCGGCGTGGCGCACGACTTCAACAATCTTCTGACCGTCATCAACGGCTATGCGGAACTGCTGCTTCAGCGGCATCAGCCGGGCGATCCGTCGTTTGCGGATTTGAACGACATCCGCAACACGGGCTTGCGCGCGGCGTCGCTGGTGCGGCAACTGCTCGCGTTCTCGCGTCAGCAGACGCTTGAACCGCAGGAGTTGAGCCTCACCGATCTTGTCGCCGACTGGTCGGTGACGTTGCGTCGGCTCATCGGCGATCGGGTGAAGCTGAAGGTCGAGCACGGGCGCGATCTGTGGCCTGTGATGGCGGATCCGACGCAGATCGGCAATGTGCTGATGAACCTCGTCATCAATGCGCGCGATGCGATGCCGCACGGGGGCACGCTCACGATCCGCAGCACGAATGTCAGCGTCGAGGAGACGAGGTCGGTCGGGCAGGTGTTGATGCCGTCCGGCGACTACGTGACGATCGAGGTCGAAGACACCGGCATCGGCATTCCGAAAGAGAATCTGGCGAAGATCTTCGAGCCGTTCTTCACGACCAAGGAAAAGGGACACGGCACGGGGCTGGGCCTTGCGTCGGTCTACGGCATCGTGAAGCAGACGGGCGGTTATATCTTTCCTGAGTCCGAAGTCGGGCGCGGAACGGTATTCCGCATTTATCTGCCGCGCTATGTGGCGCCTATCGTTCCCGACGCGCCGGCCCACGAGCCGGAGAAGACGCAGGCTCCGCGCGATCTCACCGGCGTCGGCACGATCCTCTTGGTCGAAGACGAAGATGCGGTGCGCGATTTTGCGGTGCGGGCGCTGACCATGCGCGGCTACAAGGTGCTGGACGCGGGGGGCGGCGAAGAGGCGCTGGACATCGTGCGCGAGCATGACGGGTCGATCGATCTTCTGATCTCCGACGTCGTGATGCCGGGGATGGAAGGGCCCGCGCTGCTCAAAGCGGTGCGTGAGATCATGCCGGATCTGCGCGTGATCTTCATCTCGGGCTATGCCGAAGAGGCGTTCCGCAATTCGCCCGACAAGCCCGAGGATTTCCACTTCCTGCCGAAGCCGTTCAGTCTGAAGCAGCTGACGAGTAAGGTGAAAGAGGTGCTGGGCGAGGGCTAAGCCACCGCTAGTCCGCGTGAGCGTTGGAGTGGTTGCGCCAGCATGACTCAAGCCCGTCGGACGCTCTCTTCGGCAGTGTCATGGTATCACTGTTTTCCATGACGACGCCCGACCCCGAAACCGTTCTCTACCGCGTCTTTGCGCAGCGGTTTCCGACTGAAGACTCCTGTCTGGATCATCTGCTCCAGATCCGGTTCGGCAATCCGGGCGCTTGTCCGAAATGCGGGCGGGTGGGGCGGTTTCATCGGTTGCGGCAGCAGCAGGCGTATGTCTGTCAGTGGTGCGCTTATCATATTCACCCGAAGGCGGGGACGCCGTTTGCGCGGTCGCGGACGCCGTTGCAGGACTGGTTCTATGTGATGTTTCTCTACTGCGCGGGGCATAAGCGAATGACGGCGCGGGAGGTGCAGCGGCAGGTGGCCGTCACCTATAAGACCGCCTGGCGCATGTCGGATGCGATCAAGAAATATCTGGGCGGGTGAGGCTAAGGTGCAATTGCTCGCCGTTTGGTTTCGGGCGCATAGTCCCGATCGCATTCGAGGAAGCGCCGTTATGTTCGCCGCAGGACGTATTCGTTCGTAGCTGATCCATCAGCATCGCGTGCCGCGCATTCGTGGCTTAGCGATTTCGCGCGTCCCTGCATCTCTTCCTGAAGCGGCTTTCACATGGCTTTTCTCGGCAATTCGACCGTCAACCGGATCAATGCGCATTACGGCATTCACGCCTTCGCCTTAGGGGCGGGCGGGATATTTCTTCTCGTGTTTCTGCTCAAGATGGGGTTGTCGGTGCCGGCGACCCTCTTGGCGCTGGCGGCGATCGTTGCGGGACGGTTTGTGTTGCGGCCGATCGTGTTGCCGCTGGGCAAGCGGTTTGGGCTGAAGCCGCTGTTGATCTTCGGCACTCTTGTTCACGCGTTGCAGTATCTGGTGCTGGCCGAGGTCGACGGCATTGGGCCGGCGCTTTTCCTTTTCGTCACTGTGTCGTCGCTCGGCGATGTTTTCTATTGGACTTGTTACCACGCGTATTTCTCGTCGATGGGCGACGCGGAGCATCGCGGGCATCAGGTCGGCGCGCGCGAGGCGTTGGCCGCGGTCGTCGGCATCATCGCGCCCCTGTTCGGGGCGTTTGCGCTTGAGATATTGGGGCCGCGGCCGGCGTTCGCGATCGTCGCCCTCATTCAGGCGTCGTCGGTGTTGCCGCTGCTGGCGGCGCCGAACATCGCGGTCAAGCCTTCGGCCGAGGGTGTGATGCGTTCGGCGCGCTTGAGCATGGCGCTGTTCTTGTTCGATGGGTGGTTTGCCGGTTGCTATTATCTGATCTGGCAGATCGCGCTCTTCATCTCGCTGGGCGAGAGTTTTTCAGCGTATGGCGGCGCGATGGCGCTCTCGGCGTTGGTGGGTGCGGGTGCGGGTTTGATGCTGGGCCGCCAGATCGATGCGGGGCGCGGTCAGAGTGCTGTGTTGATCGCATGGATCGTGGCGGTCGGCGTGGTCGTGATGCGAGCGTCGAGTTTGGATTGGCCGGAGTTGGCGGTGGCGGCGAACGCGCTTGGTGCGCTCGTTGCTTGTCTGCTCACGCCCGCGCAGATGACGCCCATCTACAACATGGCGAAGGTGTCGCCTTGTCCGTTGCGCTTTCACATTGCGTCTGAAGGCGGGTGGGACGTCGGTTGTTTTTCGGCAGCGATTATGGCGGCGCTCTTGGCGTCGGCCGGTGTTTCGCTCGCCGTGCCGATCCTTCTTGCGGTGCCCGCCGTGACTGTGATTGCGGTGCTGCTTCGCGGATATTACGCGCGGCACGCGGTGGCGATCGATTTGCCGGTCATGCCGGTGGAGGCCGGTCCGCTGCCCTAGCGCTTGCGGGGTTTGGGGCCGCGGGGTTTGCGGGGCTTCTGAGCGGGTTGGCGTTTGGGTTCGACGGGCGGGGCCATCGCGGCCAGCAGGCGGTCGAAGCGGGCCATCGCTTCTTGGGGGCGGCGTGGTGCGGGCGGGGGTTTTTTCATGCGCGCGATTCGATTCGGGTACGGGCCTTAAGGGGATACTGGCGCATTTCCGCCGTTCGCGTTTGCTGTCCACAGATGTACGCGATTCGGTGGCCAATTTAATACGTTGTCGAGGGGGATATTTTAAGTATGATGTTTTGAGAACATATTCCGAACTTGAGTCTAAAATATCAATTATAACAACGTGATACGTCGATATTGCGGAATGAGAACAAACGACGTACATTTACCTTCATTGCAGCGGCACAAGCCAAATGGAATAAGGGAGCTACAGAGATGAGTTCGGCACTTCGCGTCGTAGAACAGCAGGGCGAAATGGATCGCAAAAAAGCACTCGAAGCTGCCTTGAGCCAGATCGATCGGGCCTTCGGCAAAGGCTCCGTCATGAAACTCGGCGCCAACCAGAAGGTGGCGGAGATCGAGGCCGTCTCGACTGGTTCCTTGGGTCTTGATATCGCGCTTGGGATCGGCGGGTTGCCGCGTGGCCGGGTGATCGAGGTTTACGGGCCGGAATCGTCGGGCAAGACGACGCTCGCGCTGCACATCGTGGCGGAAGCGCAGAAGGCCGGCGGTGTTGCCGCCTTCGTCGACGCGGAACACGCGCTCGACATCGGTTATGCGAAGAAGCTGGGCGTCGATATCGGCGAGCTTTTGGTGTCGCAGCCGGACACCGGCGAGCAGGCGTTGGAGATCACCGATACGCTGGTGCGGTCGGGTGCGGTCGACATCATCGTGGTCGACTCGGTCGCGGCGCTAACGCCGAAGGCCGAAATCGAAGGCGAAATGGGCGACTCGCTGCCGGGCCTGCAGGCGCGGTTGATGAGCCAGGCGCTGCGCAAGCTCACGGCTTCGATCTCGCGGTCGAACACCATCGTGCTCTTCATCAATCAGATCCGCATGAAGATCGGCGTCATGTTCGGCAACCCAGAGACGACGACGGGCGGAAACGCGCTGAAATTCTACTCTTCCGTGCGGCTAGACATCCGGCGCATCGGTGCGATCAAGGCCGGCGAAGACGTCGTCGGCAGCCAGACGCGCGTGAAGGTCGTGAAGAACAAGGTGGCGCCGCCGTTTCGTCAGGTCGAGTTCGACATCATGTACGGTTCGGGTATTTCGAAGACGGGCGAGCTTGTCGATTTGGGTTCCAAGGCCGGCATCGTCGAGAAGTCGGGCTCGTGGTTCTCGTTCGACAATCAGCGCATTGGGCAGGGGCGTGAAAACGCGAAAGCCTTCCTGGCGGAGAACCCCGATGTGGCGGCGAAGATTGAAGCGGCCGTCCGGGCGAATGCCGGGCTGCTCGGGGTGGCGCTGGCCACCACGCCTGAGAAAGACGACGAAGACGACGAATAAGAGCTTTTAGGCTTCTCTCCACCCCCTCAGTGCCCCCCACGAAAGTGGAGAGAACGGCCCGAGCCTCCCCCCAGGCTCGGGCCACCCTTGTTTGTGCGCGCGTTTCCCTAACGTCGCGGTGGGGCCTCCAAGCCTGGACAGACCCGGACCTGGCCGATTACATCCGACGTAGGCTGATTTTCCGCATTTCCGGGCACTTTGATGATCGCGCTGAACGACATTCGCACCACGTTTTTGGACTATTTCGCGAAAGCGGGGCACGAGGTTGTGGCGTCGTCGCCGCTGGTCCCGCGGAACGACCCGACGCTCATGTTCACGAACGCAGGCATGGTGCAGTTCAAGAACGTGTTCACGGGGCAGGAAAAGCGGCCCGACACGCGCGCCGTGTCGTCGCAGAAATGCGTGCGCGCGGGCGGCAAGCACAACGACCTGGACAATGTCGGCTATACGGCGCGCCATCTCACCTTCTTCGAGATGCTCGGCAATTTCTCGTTCGGCGACTACTTCAAAGACGTCGCGATCGAGTTGGCGTGGAAGCTGATCATCGACGAGTTCAAGCTGCCAAAGGATCGGCTGCTGGTCACCGTTTACTCGGAGGACGACGAGGCGGCGGCGCTGTGGAAGAAGATCGCGGGCTTTCCCGATTCCAAAATCATCCGCATCCCGACGTCCGACAATTTCTGGTCGATGGGCGATACGGGTCCGTGCGGGCCGTGTTCGGAAATCTTCTTCGACTACGGCGACAAGGTACAGGGCGGGCCGCCGGGATCGCCGGATCAGGACGGCGACCGCTATGTCGAGTTTTGGAACAACGTCTTCATGCAGTTCGATCAGGTCGGCGGCAGTCAGCGTATCCCGCTGCCTAAACCGTCGATCGACACCGGCATGGGACTTGAGCGCATCGCGTCGATCCTTCAGGGCAAGACCGACGTGTTCGACACGGATTTGTTCCGCCGCTTGATCGAGGCGTCGGCGCAATTGACGTCGCAACACGCGGACGGCGCCCACGCGGCGAGCCATCGCGTGATCAGCGATCACTTGCGGTCGTCTGCGTTCTTGATCGCGGACGGCGTGCTGCCGTCGAACGAAGGGCGCGGTTATGTGCTTCGCCGCATCATGCGGCGCGCGATGCGGCATGCGCATATTCTGGGCGCGAAAGACCCGCTGATGCATCGTCTCGTGCCGACCTTGGTGGGGGAGATGGGCGCGGCCTATCCGGATCTCACGCGCGCGCAGGCGTTGATCACCGAAACGTTGAAGCTTGAAGAGACGCGCTTCCGTCAGACGCTGGAGCGTGGGCTCAAATTGCTCGACGAAGCGACGGGCGGCATGGGCAAAGGCAAGACGTTGCCTGGCGACGTCGCGTTCAAGCTCTATGACACGTTCGGCTTTCCGTACGACTTGACCGAGGATGCGCTGCGACCGCGCGGCATTGCGGTCGATCGCGCGGGCTTCGACGCCGCGATGGCGAAGCAAAAGGACGAGGCGCGCGCGGCCTGGAAGGGTTCGGGCGAGGCCGCGACCGAAACGGTTTGGTTTGAACTTCGCGAGAAGGTCGGCGCCAGCGAGTTCCTGGGTTACGACACGGAGTCGGCGGAAGGCATCGTCACGGCGCTCGTCAAAGGCGGCAGGCCGGTCGACCATTTGAGCGCGGGCGATGCGGGGCAGGTGATCGTCAACCAGACACCGTTCTACGGCGAGTCGGGGGGGCAAGTCGGCGACGAAGGCGCGATGTTCACGAAGACGGGCGCCGAGTTCGCGGTCGAGGATACGCTGAAGAAATTGGGCGACGTGCATGTGCACGTCGGCAAGCTGGCGCGTGGGACGTTGAAGGTCGGCGACGTCGTCGATCTGCGCGTCGACGGCGTGCGGCGCACGGCGACGCGTGCGAACCATTCGGCGACGCATTTGCTGCATGAGGCTTTGCGCCGGGTGTTGGGGCCGCATGTGACGCAGAAGGGCTCGCTCGTCGCGCCGGACAAATTGCGTTTCGATTTCAGCCATAACAAAGCGCTGAGTGAGGCCGAGATTGCTTCGATCGAGGCGCTGGTGAACGACAAGGTGCGCGCGAACGAGGACGTCAGCACGCGTCTGATGACGCCGGAGAAAGCTGTCGCTGAAGGCGCCATGGCGTTGTTCGGCGAGAAGTACGGCGAAGAGGTGCGCGTGTTGTCGATGGGCTCCGACGACGGCAAGACCTATTCGGTCGAGTTGTGCGGCGGCACGCATGTGCGCAGGCTCGGCGATATCGGGTTGATGAAGATCGTCGGCGAGAGCGCGGTGGCGGCCGGTGTGCGGCGCATCGAGGCGCTGACCGGCGCGGGTGCGCTTGCCTACTTGAACGAGCAGCATCGGTTGGTGCGCGAGGCGGCGTCGGCCATGCGCGCGGCGCCGGCGGAATTGCCGGAGCGGATTGCGCAATTGCTGGACGAGCGCAAGAAGTTGGAGCGCGAGCTCGGTGACGCGCGGCGGCAGCTCGCGATGGGTGGCGGCAGCGGCGGCGCGGCTGCGCCCGAGGCTGTCGACATCGGCGGCGTGAAGGTCATGGCGCGCATTGTTGAGGGCGTAGAGCCTAAGGATCTGCGTTCGCTGGTCGATCAGGCGAAGCAGCAGATCACGTCGGGGGTCGTGGCGCTGGCGACGACGAGCGAGGGCAAGGCTGCGATGGCGGTCGGCGTGACCGAGGATTTGGCGAAGCGGTTCAACGCCGTCGAGTTGCTGAAGCGCGGCGTCGAGGCCGTCGGCGGCAAGGGCGGCGGCGGGCGGCCGGACATGGCGCAAGGCGGTGGGCCTGAGGGCACGAAGCTGCAGGCTGCGCTCGATGCGATCACGGCGGCGATCAAGGCCGCCGCCTAGTGAGCTCGCGCGACGCGCATCCGCCGACACTTCGCCGCCGCCTCTATCTTGCGCTGGAGGCGAGCAGTCCCGCGGCGCATGTCGTCGACAATGTGCTGGTCGTCTTGATCCTCGGCAACATTCTGGCGGTGGTGCTGGAGAGTATTCCGAGCGTTCAGACGGCCTATGCGCAGGCGTTCGAGATGTTCGACGTGTTCTCGATCACGCTTTTCACAATCGAGTATGCGCTGCGGCTGTGGGTGTCGATCGAGATTCCGGCGGTCCGTCAGCGCGGTCCGTGGCACGGGCGGCTGACGTTCGCGACGCGGCCGTCGATGATCATCGATTTCCTGGCGTTCGCGCCGTCGTATCTCTCGTTCATTTTCCCGGGGCTCGATTCGCGGGTGTTGCGCGTGTTCCGGTTGCTGCGGTTCCTGAAACTCGTGCGGTTCTCGCCGGCGCTGACCACACTCAGCCGTGCCCTCTACGACGAGCGCCGTGCGTTGATCGGTGCGTTGGTGTTGATGGTCGGCACGGCGGTGTTCTCGGGCGCCGTCATGCATGCGATCGAAGGCACGGCGCAGCCGGAGAAGTTCGGCACCATTCCGGACGCCATGTGGTGGGCGCTCGCGACGTTGACGACGATCGGCTACGGCGACTCGGTGCCGATCACACCGCTGGGCAAGGTGTTCGGCGCTTGCGTGATGGTGTTTGGACTTGGGTTATTCGCATTGCCGATCGGCATTATCGCGACCGCGTTCGTGAATGAGATCCACCGGCGCGATTTTGTGGTGACGTGGGGGATGGTCGCGCGGGTGCCGTTGTTTGCGGGGCTCGATGCCGGGTCGATCTCGGAAGTCATGACGATCATGCGCACGCGCATGGTGCCGCCGGGCACGGTGCTGGCGGCGAAGGGCGATGAGGCGGAAGGCATGTTCTTCATCGCCGACGGCGAGGTGCAAATTCGCTTACGTCATCGCACGGTGACGCTGGGGCCGGGCGATTTCTTCGGCGAAGTGACGCTGCTCAAGAAGGTGCACCGTGTCGGCACGATTGCGACGCTTACGCGCTGCAATCTGATGCTGATCGATTCCGCCGACTTCGAAGGCCTGATGCAGCGCAATTCCGATTTGCGCGACCAGATCATCGCCGTCGCCGACGAGCGGCTGGCCGATTGGGCCGGCGAGACCGGCGACGTGATCGCGGAAGAGTTGGCGCAGGCGCGTCAACCGACGCGCCCGGCCGACGATCCCATCGCCTGAGATTTACATCTTCATCGCTTTGCGCAGGTTCTCGTCGATCTTGTCGAGGAAGCCTTCGGTCGAGAGCCACTTCTGATCCGGGCCGACCAGCAGCGCCAGGTCCTTCGTCATGAAGCCGGACTCGACCGTGTCGATGCAAACCTTCTCCAGCGTTTGGCCGAAGTGGGTGACGTCGGGCGTTGCGTCGAGCTTGCCGCGGTGTTCGAGGCCGCGGGTCCAGGCAAAGATCGAGGCCATTGAGTTCGTCGACGTCTGCTCGCCCTTTTGCCATTGGCGGTAGTGGCGCGTGACGGTGCCGTGCGCGGCTTCCGATTCCATGATCTGGCCGTCGGGGGTGAGCAGCACGCTGGTCATCAAGCCCAGCGAGCCGAAGCCTTGCGCCACCGTGTCGGACTGAACGTCGCCGTCGTAGTTCTTGCAGGCCCAGACGAACTTGCCGCTCCACTTCAAGGCGGAGGCGACCATATCGTCGATCAGGCGGTGTTCGTAGCCGATCTTCTTCTTCGCGAACTCGGCCTTGAATTCCTTGTCGAAGATTTCCTGGAACAGATCCTTGAAGCGGCCGTCATAGGCCTTGAGGATCGTGTTCTTGGTCGAGAGATAGACGGGCCAGCCGCGCTGCAGGCCGTAGTTGAACGAGGCGCGGGCGAAATTGCGGATGGACTCGTCGACGTTGTACATCGCCATCGCGACGCCGCCGCCGGGGAATTTGTAGACCTCGTGAACTTCGGGCGCGCCGCCGTCGGGCGTGAAGGTGATCGTCAGCGTGCCTTTGCCGGGGACGACGAAGTCGGTCGCGCGGTATTGGTCGCCGAAGGCGTGGCGGCCTATGACGATGGGGTCGGTCCAACCGGGGACGAGGCGCGGGACGTTGCGGCAGATGATCGGTTCACGGAACACCGTGCCGTCGAGGATGTTGCGGATCGTGCCGTTGGGCGACTTCCACATCTTCTTCAGCTTGAATTCTTCGACGCGGGCTTCGTCGGGGGTGATGGTCGCGCATTTGATGCCGACGCCGTAGCGTTTGATCGCCTCGGCCGCATCAACCGTCACCTTATCTTCCGTTTTGTCGCGGTATTCGATGCCCAGGTCGTAGTATTTGATGTCGATGTCGAGATAGGGAAGGATCAGCTTCTTCTTGATGAGATCCCAAATGATGCGGGTCATCTCGTCGCCGTCGAGGTCGACGACGGGGTTCTTCACCTTGATCTTCGCCATGGCTGCCTGTTCTCTCGAGGAAATGTCGTTGGAATATCGGATTGTCGCGGGTTGTTTAGCCGCCGTGTCCCGGACGCGCAAGGCTTGGCGGGCGTGGCCGTGAGCGGGCCTGCGATCATTCTGTCGCATCCGCAGCTGGGCGAGAATATCGGCGCGGCAGCGCGCGCGATGTTGAACTTCGGGTTGACGGATTTGCGCCTGGTTGCGCCTCGGGATGGGTGGCCGAACAAGAAGGCGGATGCGATGGCTGTCGGCGCCGTCAAGGTGCTGCAAGAGGCGCGTGTGTTCGAGACGACCGACGCGGCCGTTGCCGATTTGGGTCTCATCTTTGCCACGACGGGACGCGACCGGCTGATGTCGAAGCGCGTGTCGACGCCCGACGAAGCGGTCGTGGAGCTGGCCGCGGAACTCGCGCTCGAGCGGACGTGCGGGATTTTGTTCGGCGCGGAACGCATGGGGCTGACGAACGAAGAAGTCGTACTGGCCGATGCGATCTTGACCGTGCCGACGAACCCGCATTTCGCGTCGCTCAATCTGGCGCAGTCGGTTGCGGTCGTCGGCTACGAATGGTGGAAGGCGACGCACGACAAGCCGGACTTCAAGGTGCCGGCGAAATACCGCCGCTCTCAGCCCGCGAACAAAGAGGATTTGATCGGCTTCTTCGAACACATCGAAGGCGAACTTGATCGCGTCGAATTCCTATTCCCGCCCGCGAAACGTCCGGCGATGGTGCAGAACCTGCGTAACATGTGGCAACGCGCGGGGCTGACATATCAAGAAGTGCAGACGCTGCGCGGCATCGTGCGTGCGCTTGCGGGCGGCAGGAAACGGAAGAAGAAGGATGGCGACTCATGATCCGCCACGGTTTCGCCGAAGCGAACGAGCTAAAGCTCCACTATGCGGCGAGTGGGCCGGAGGATGGGCATTTGTTGCTCTTCCTGCATGGGTTTCCTGAGTTTTGGTATGCTTGGCGGCATCAGTTGGCCGATCTTGGCGACACGTATCGTTGCGTCGCGCCGGATTTGCCGGGGTACAATCTTTCGTCGAAGCCGCCGGAGGTGGCGCGGTATCGCACGAAGCGGTTGATCGACGACGTTGCTGCATTTGCCGCGCCGTTTGCCGGCAAGAGGAAGTTCACGCTGATTGCGCATGATTGGGGTGGGGCGCTCGCTTGGGCGTTTGCGATCAAGCGGCCGGATTTGATCGATCGCCTCGTGATCATCAATGCGGTGCATCCAGGTGCGTTTCAGCGCGAGATGGCGAGCAATCCGGCGCAGGGTGCGGCCTCGCAATATATTCACGAGCTTCGCGCCGAAGGGTCGGAGGCGCGGTATGCGGCCAACGACTACGCGCTGTTGTGGCGCACACTGTCGAAGACGGCGGAGGCAGGGCATCTGACGGCTGCGGATCGCGCGGCATTTGTGAAGGCGTGGAGCGAGCCGGGTGCGCTCACCGGCATGTTCAACTGGTACCGTGCGATGCGGATGGATCCGCCGAAACCCGGCGCTCAGCCGGCCGCCGAGGTTTACAACGACGACGCGTTGATGGTGCGCGTGCCGACACTCGTGATTTGGGGCGATCAAGACACGGCGCTTTTGCCGGGCTGCGTCGAGGGGCTTGAGCGCTGGGTGCCGCAGGTCGACGTGCGCCACGTGCCGGACGGAACGCATTGGATCGTCTACGAGAAACCGAAGATGGTCAGCGATACGATACGTGATTGGCTGAAGGGCGCATGAGGGCGTTTGCCGATCCTGCGGTGAAGGCCGTCTTTGCAGGTTACGAGCCCAAAATGCGTGCGCGATTGATGGCGTTGCGCGAGATGATCTTTGCCGCGGCGGAGAGCGCGAAGGTCGGGCCCCTCAGCGAAACGCTGAAATGGGGTCAACCCGCCTATCGGCCGCTGAAGGCGAAGGTCGGTACGACCGTGCGGCTGGATAAGTTGCGCAAGGCGGAAGACGGGTACGCGCTGTTCGTGCCTTGCTCGACGACATTGATCGCGTCGTTTCGCGAGCATTATGGGCGCGACTTCGCTTTCGAGGGCAAACGCGCGATCATCTTCTCACCTAACGCCAAGGTGCCGCAGAAGGCGTTGAAGCACTGCATCGCCATGGCGCTGACGTACCACGCGCGTTGAGAAGACCGTGCCGGGGACGCTGCGCTAGATTTTGCTGCTCGCTTTGGGCGGCGCGTCTTCCTTGCAAGCGCCCTTTGCGTCGCAGACCATCTTGAAGCTCGTACAGGCTTTCACAGGCTCGTTCTTTTTCGGAACCTCGATCGCCACGCAACCGTCCGCAGTGCAACAGTGCGAGGTGGCTGCGGCGCGGCCCTTCGACATGGTGAGCGTCTCGACGGTGCGGCCGTTCAGCAGCACCTTCACGCGGCGGACGGGGCCGCGAACCAGATGTTGGATTTCGTAGACCTGGGAGGCCGGGGCCACGAGTTCCACCGTTTTGGCGGGCGGCGCGGCTTCGGCCGTCGGCTTGTCACCACCGCCGACAAAGGCTGGCATCATCGAGCATCCCGCGAGCACGATGGCTGTCGCGAACATCAGTAATGTCGAGCGCATGAAAGTCCTCCCCCAATCCCCAGGACCGAAAGTTATGGTTGACCGGTCCAGTTCGGCAAGCGCTGGGAGACCACACTGGCCCCTCGGAGTCGGTTGAGGCGCGGCGATGGGCCATTTGACAGGCGGGTGGAGGCCCCGTAGAACCCGCGCCTTCGTTGGGGTTTGGCCCCAGCGGGATGGAAGCACCCGTGGTGGGGAAGCCCCCACCTGTCGGCCCGGTCTATCGGGGCAGAGGAGGGCAGCATTTCCTGGCTTAACCACTTGAATCTACAGGAAAATTGCGAATGACGAAGCGTCAGAGTTCAAAATATAAGATCGACCGCCGCATCGGCGACAATCTGTGGGGCCGTCCGAAGAGCCCGCAGAACAAGCGCGAGTATGGCCCCGGTCAGCACGGCCAGCGCCGCAAAAACAAGATTTCCGACTACGGCGTACAGCTCAAGGCGAAGCAAACGCTGAAGGGCTATTACGGCAACATCACCGAGCGCCAATTCCGCAAGATCTACGCCGAAGCGTCGCGCAAGCGCGGCGATACGGGCGAGAACTTCATCGGCTTGCTCGAGCGCCGTCTGGACGCCGTCGTCTATCGCGCGAAGTTCGTGCCGACCGTTTTCGCGTCGCGTCAGTTCGTCAATCACGGGCATATCTCGGTCAACGGCCGCCGCGTGAACATTCCGAGCTTTCTGGTCAAGGAAGGCGACGTCGTCTCCGTTGGCTCGAAGGGCAAGGATATGGAGCTCGTTGCCGTCGCCGTTCAGTCGCCTGAGCGTGACGTTCCGGATTATCTGGAAGTCGATCACTCGAAGCTGACGGCGAAGTTCACACGGACGCCGAAGCTCAACGATGTGCCCTATCCGGTGCGCATGGAGCCGAACCTGGTCGTCGAATTCTACTCGCGCTAAAGCGCGGTGGAATTGTTTCGTACCGTCATCGTTTTCGCGGCGCTGCTTCACGGCAGCGTCGCTTTTGCGTCTGAGGACCCGTGCGCGCTTGCCGATGTGACTGACGTGGAGCGCGTGTTGGGCGGCGCCATCGTGCCGGTGCCGGTGGAGGAGATCGGCGAGGAGACGGCGCCCTATTGCCTTTGGGCGACGGCGGGGCGGAAGGCCGAGATCAAGATCGAGATTTGGTCGGATGCCGAATTGCCGGTTTTGAATATGCCGGACGCCGAGAGCTATTTTGTGAAGCTGGAGGCCGAGGCGCGATCGCGGCCGGGCTTCATGGCACTCGACGGGTTTGGCGCGCGGGCGTTCGAAGAGGACGGTACGATCGTGTTGCTTAAGGCGGAGCGCGTGATCGTGTTGGATTCCGTTCGCGTGCATCCCGAGCACTTGCGCCGGCTGGCCTCGCAAATCGCCGGCCGGTTTTAACGCTCGAGGGCCAGTGCTCGACCGAACAGGTCGGCGTCG
>JAEUMM010000477.1 GCA_016792645.1 Alphaproteobacteria bacterium
CCGATCCTCTGCCAAGGCCGCGGCTCGGCGGCGAACTCCGTCGTCTGTTACTGCCTCGGCGTTACCGAAGTCGACCCATCCCAAGTCGATCTCCTCTTCGAACGCTTCCTTTCGGAGGAACGCAAAGAACCACCCGACATCGACGTCGACTTCGAGCACGAAATGCGTGAGCGGGTGATCCAATACATTTACGAACGCTACGGCCGCCATCGCGCAGGCTTGGCGGCGACGGTCATCTCCTACCGCGGCCGCAGCGCCATCCGCGACGTCGGCAAAGCCTTCGGTCTTTCGGAAGACACGATCGGCGCCTTGTCCGGCACGCTCTGGGGCTGGACGACCGAAGCGCCGATGGACGAAGAGGTCAAACGCATCGGCCTCGACCCCACCGACAGCCGCCTCGCCCAAGCACTCGCCTTGGCGCAAGAACTCATCGACTTCCCGCGCCACCTCTCCCAGCACGTCGGCGGCTTCGTCATGACGCGCGGCCGGCTCGACGAAGTCATCCCCATTTCCAACGCCGCAATGGAAGACCGCACCGTCGTCGAGTGGGACAAAGACGATCTGAACGAACTCAACATCCTGAAAGTCGACGTCTTGGCGCTCGGCATGCTTTCGTGCATCCAAAAGGCGTTGGAGATGTTGAACAAACACTACGGCCTGACCCCGGACCTCGCCGCCATCCCGAAGGAAGAACCCGAAGTCTACGACATGCTCTGCCGCGCCGATTCCATCGGCGTGTTCCAGGTCGAAAGCCGCGCCCAAATGTCGATGCTGCCGCGCCTGAAACCGCGCGCGTTCTACGACCTCGTCATCGAAGTCGCGATCGTCCGCCCCGGGCCCATCCAAGGCGGCATGGTTCACCCCTATCTGAAGCGCCGCCAAGGTTTCGAACAGGTCACTTATCCAAAGGAAGAACTGAAGGAAGTCCTGAACAGAACGCTGGGCGTGCCGCTCTTCCAAGAACAGGCAATGCGCATCGCCATCGTCGCCGCGAAATTCACCCCCGATGAAGCCGACCGCCTGCGCCGCTCCATGGCGACGTTCCGCGCGCTCGGCACGATCAAATCCTTCGAAGACAAGTTTATCAACGGCATGGAGGCGAACGGCTATGAGCGCGACTTCGCCGCCCGCTGTTTCGATCAGATCAAGGGCTTCGGCGACTACGGCTTCCCCGAAAGCCACGCCGCGAGCTTCGCGCTCCTCGTCTATTACTCGTCCTGGATCAAGTGCCATTACCCCGACGTTTTCGCCGCAGCCCTCTTGAACTCGCAGCCGATGGGCTTCTACGCCCCGGCCCAAATCGTCCGCGATGCGCAGGAACACGGCGTCGAAATCCACGAAGCCGACACCAACATCTCCGATTGGGACAACACGCTGGAGCCCGGCCTCGACGAAAACGTCGGCGTCATCACCCGCATCCACCCGCGCCACGCCGAGATGACTCGCGACATCCGCACGACGCACGCGATGCGCCTGGGCTTCCGCCAAGTCAGCGGCGTGAAGGAAGAGGACGGCAGGAAAATCGTCGAACACCGAGGCCAAGGCTACGATTCCGTGCGCGACCTCTGGCTGCGCACCGGCATCGAACCCGCGGCTCTCGAACGCCTCGCCGACGCCGACGCCTTCCGCTCGCTCGGCCTCGACCGCCGCGAAGCCTTATGGGCTGTGCGCGGCCTGCGCCGCTCAGGCGACAAAGACGACCTGCCGCTGCTGACCTTCAGCACCACGCGCGAGCACGAACCCGACTTCGCGCTCCCCACCATGCCGCTCGGCGAACATGTCGTGGAGGATTACCGCCACCTGCATCTCTCGCTGAAAGCGCACCCCGTC
>JAEUMM010000240.1 GCA_016792645.1 Alphaproteobacteria bacterium
GAAATCGAGGTTTCAGGCCGCGAAGTGCTGATCGTCGACGACATCTTGGACTCCGGCCGCACGATCGCCTACGCCCGCCGCCATTTGCTGGAGCGCGGCGCCACCGCCGCCCGCGTCTGTGTTCTCCTGGACAAAACAGCAGGCCGCACGCCCGATCATGCCGAACCTGCCGATTTTGTAGGCTTTTCCTGCCCGCCTGCCTTTGTCGTAGGCTACGGGATGGACCATGCGCATAAATTCCGTGGACTGCCTTTTGTCGCTATTCTAAGTGAACAAGCGACCCTGGGTACGGAGTGATGGCTAAAATCCTGATCGCGGAGAACGAACTGGCGCTCAGGGAATTTGTCGCCCGCGGGCTCGAACAACGTCGCCACAAGGTGACGATGGCCCAAGACGGTTCCGAAGCCCTCGAACACCTGAAGAAGACGAAATACGATCTTCTTCTCACCGACATCGACATGCCGATCATGGACGGCATCGCCTTGGCGCTCGCCGCCGGCCGCGACTATCCGAAGATGAAGATCATCATCATGTCGGGCCACGAACACCAAATCGAACGCGCCCACGGATTAAGCGACCTCGTCTACCGCGTCGTCTCGAAGCCCTTCACGATCGCCGGCATCTGCGCGACCGTCGACGACGTCCTGGCGACGAAAAAAGCGAAGTAGCGGCCTAGCGCCCCATCTGCTTCGGATCATAGAAAAACGTCTCGGTCGCGATCTTATCGCCGCGCCACGTCTGCCAAGCGACCTCTTCCATCGAAGCCCCCGCCCCGCCCGCCTTCGGCACAAACGTAAACCGCCACCGGATCACCACGCGATCCTCGTCGATCAGCGGCGCCGCCAGCAACTCGGTATCGACCCGCTCCACCCGCGAAAGCGCCTTCGCCTCATGCGCCATCAACAGCTCGCGGCCGAGGCGCGGCGCACCCTGGTTCTCCTGCATCCACGCATCTTCGGTGTACCAGTCGCGAATGGCCCCGACATGATCGCCGCTGAGGACTTGCGCGACAAAGGCCTCGACGGCTTGACGGCTCGGCATGCTCTAAAACCGCCTGAGCAATCGCTCGATATACTCAAGCTCCGGCACCGGTCGCCCGCGCTCGGCGGCGCGACGTTGCAGCTCTTCCAGAATCTCGCGCGCCTTCTGAATATCCACCTTGTCGGGGACTTTGACCGAGTCGCCGAACGACGGCCCGAACGACGAGCGTGGACGTCCGAACGGATCTTCGTTCTCGCCCGCGCCTTGTCCGTCGCCGGTGCCCACGCCCTGGCCCGCCAGCTGCTGCAGCAATTGCTTGGCCAGCGCCTCGCCGCCCTTGCGCATTTCGTCCAGCGCCTGTTGCTGGCTATCGCCCGCCGAACCCAGTTCGCCGCTGCCCAACTGATCGGTCGCTTGATCCATTGCGTCTTGAGCCCGCGTCAGCGCCTTCGCGCCTTCCGGATCCTGACCACCCGCCTTCTTGATGATCTCCGACAACTCGTCGCTGAGCTTGCCCTGATCGCCTTTGAGCGGCGATGGCTTGCCGCCGCGTTCACCCGCCTCTTCGTTGGCTTGCTTCTCGCGGAAGGTCTTATCCATCAGGCCGCGCTGACGTGCCATGATCTGACCAAGATTCTCCAGCGCTTCGGACTGTGCCTTCTGCTCCGCCGACATCTGACCGCCGCCGGGCGCCTGCAAATTCTCAAGCAAATTCTGCAACTGCGCCAGCATCTGCTGTGCCGCTGCGCGCGAACCCTGGCGCGATAGATTCTGAATCTGCTCCAGCATCGATTGCAGCTCTTGCGGCCGGATCACGCGTCCGCCGCGCATCTGCGGCATGTTCTGGTTCTGCGCGTTCTGCGCCATCGCCTTCACGGCGCGGTCGATCGCCGCGCGCAATTGCGCCAACAATTGTTCGATCTCTTGCTCCGGCGCCCCGTTGGCAAGTGCTTCCATCAGCTTTTGCTGGATCGCGCGGAGTTCGGCTTGTGCCTGCGGCGCATCCCCTTGTTCGACCCGCATCGCAAGATCCCACAGCAGCTGCTGCGCCGCGCTCACCTCGGCGCCGCCGCGCGCCCGGGCGACCATGTAATACGCCGTCCGCAAGCCCAGATAGATGCGCCCGTCCGGTATGAACCGCTCCGGCGCGATCGACAGCGCGTCCAGCGCCTTGGCCACAAGCGGCGCCGACGACGCGTCGCGCGCAAGACTGCGCCGCTGTTCGATCAAAGCGCGCGCCAGCGGTTGATTGAACTTTCGCTCGGGCAGGGTGATCTTCACCGCCGTCGACACGCCGTCGAGATTTGCCTCGTCCTTCGCGTGCAGCGTGACGGTGACGGACAGCCCCGCCCACACATGCGCCGTCAGATCCTTGAATACGGTCGCGTCGCCGTCACGCGCCGGCGCCGGCGGCAAGGGCAGGTCGAACAAAAGTGGTTCCGGCGCCTTGCGGTTCGATGGCGTCGGCACATGGTTCAACGAAATCCGGGCCTCCGCCGACGTCACGCCATAGTCGTCTTTGACGACGTAGTTGAAGCGCAGCGATTGCGCCTGCGTGACGGTAAGGGGCGTCTTGAATGCGATCGTTGGCTTGGTGTCGCCTTTTGTGGTGAAGCGCCAATTGGCCGCCTGCGAAGCGTTCAGCGACAGGCGCACCTGCATCGAGGTGTCGATCAGAAGCTTTGCATCGCGCGCATCGCCGCCGGCGGGAACGAAATCGGGTCTCGATTGCTTCGGCACCGATCCGCCAAAGCCGTTGACCCGCAACACGGCGGACGCATCGCCGTGAGTGCGGACGGTCAATGTCGATCCTTGCGGCACGTCGATCGCCGCATCTTGCGTCACCGTCGCTGCCGTCAGATGGCGCGGGGCCTCGCCGGTATAGGCAGGCGGCGTCACCCACGCCTCGAAAGTTGCGGGCACGTTGCCTTGAGCCAGACCAGGCGACAATGCAGCCGAAAGGCGCGCCGGTACCTCCGACCAATTGGCGACCACAAGCGCGGCGATAACAAGAACAATAGCGATGCGCAGCGCATGCGGGTCGCGCGCCGCCAGCGACAGCCTCGGCCACGCCACGGTCAGCCGGTCGATATGATGCATCACCCAACGCCGGTGCGCGTGCCACAGACGCGCCGTGTCGTCGTCCGTCCCGGTCGCAGGCCGGTCCTCCAGCGCGCTCAAGGGACGATGCTGCAGACCGCTCGATTGCTCGAGATGCCGCACCGCCTGATCGCGCGTAGGCACCGACGTCCGCTTCAGGGACCACATCACGGCCCAAGCGATGCCGCCGGCCAGCGCCATCAGAACAATGAGGTGCAGCCACGCCGGCAGGTAAACGAAAACATTGGCGAGCGCGAGAATGAGAAAGAGCCCGACGATCCCGCCCGCAGGCCACAACACCGGCCACAGCCGCTCCGCGCCCAGCGAGGCCCAGCTCAACAGCACGCGGCGGTTCACCGTCGCGGGCAGGCCCGGACGGTCGTCGTCGTTCACGTTGTGCTCGTTACCGCTCACGCATCACTCGAGGGCCTGAACACCATTGCGTCTCACAAGAGCCAGTCAGGCCAACGCTCTTGCGCGATCATTTCGTCGACAGTTTGGCGCGGTCTTGTGACCGCAAATTGGCGGCCCTTAACAAGCACTTCCGGTGCCAAGGGCCTGGCATTGTAGCTTGAGCCCTGAACCGCGCCATAGGCGCCGGCCGTCAGTATGGCAACCAAATCGCCCGCCGAAAGCGGAGGTAATTCACGATCCCGTGCGAACAAATCCGCGCTTTCGCACACCGGTCCCACGACATCGTAAACCCTGCGTTGCACCGATCCCGGTTCCCGCACCGGCACAATGTCGTGCCACGCATCGTACATAGCGGGCCGGATCAGATCGTTCATCCCCGCGTCCAGGATGATGAATTCTTTTTCATCGCCCTTCTTCACCGAGATGACCTCGGCCACGAGAATACCGGCATTCGCGACAATCAGCCGGCCCGGCTCCAGCACCAGCTGCGCGTCCAGGCCGCCCAGAGCCTCGCGCACGACCGCGCCATAGCTCGCGGGATCCGGCGGCAGCGGCCCATCCTGCCGGTAGGGCACGCCAAGCCCGCCGCCGAAGTCGATCCGCGAGATCTTGTGCCCGTCCGCGCGCAACGTGCTCACAAGCCCGACGAGCTTCGCGAACGTCTGCCGGAACGGCTCAAGCTCGGTGATTTGGCTGCCGATATGCGCAGCGACGCCGACAGCCTCAAGGCCTGGCAGGGTGGCTGCATGCGCATAGGCGCCGCGCACGCGCGACCAGCCGACGCCGAATTTGTTCTCCGCCTTGCCGGTCGAAATCTTCGCGTGGGTCTTGGCGTCGACGTCGGGATTCACGCGCAGCGCAAACTTCGCCCGCACGCCCTTCGACAGCGCCACCTCGTTCAAGAGATCGAGTTCGTACTCGCCTTCGACATTGAACTGAAAGATGCCCGCATCCAGCGCCGCCGCGATCTCGGACCGTTTCTTGCCGACGCCCGAAAACACGATCTTCGCGGCCGGCACGCCGCCAGCCAACGCGCGTTTGAGTTCGCCAGCGGAAACAATGTCCGCCCCCGCGCCAAGCGCGGCAAGCGTCTTGATAACCGAAAGGTTGCCGTTCGCTTTCACCGCATAGGCGATCAGTGTGTTCTTCGGCACAGCACTTTCAAACACCCGATAGTGGCGTTCGAGTGTCGCCGACGAATAACAATAGAAGGGCGTACCCACGGCAGCCGCGATTTCCGCGACCGGCACATCCTCGGCATGCAAAACGCCATTGCGATAATGGAAGTGGTTCATCGTATCCTAGGGGTGCTTCGGCCGCTCCAAGGGATGTACGGAATTTCCGATGCGTTCGCCACAGCTCCAGTCTGCAATCGAACAGGTTTACGCCGAATTTCGAGGCGCCAAGCCGCGCACCATTGAAGGCTGCCCGTGCTGCACCGACCCGAAGGAGGTGTGCCGCTTGCTCGCCAAGGACTTGCGCGAACTCAAGGCCAAGGACCTCAGCAACTATGCGGCGTCCCTCTTCCTGACGCTGGGCGACGAACCGGACTTCCAGTACTTCCTGCCCCGCCTACTGGACATCGCGACCGCTGAGGACTGGTGGCCGTCCCCACCCGTGCTGCTGGAAAAGCTGAAACTGGCCCACTGGCACACGTGGCCGGAACAGCGTCGCGCCACGGTTAAGCGCGTCATCGACCTGTGGTATGCGGAGTGTCTCGACGCCGAGCGCGCGGACGGGTCCGACATCGACGATCTGCTGTGCGGCATCGCGCGCGCTGACCTGGCCCTCGACGAATACCTCGACGCGCTAGCCAAACGTCCCGACGAACTGCGGGCCTTCTTCGAAATTCACGCGCATGCGTTCTTCAAACGCGGGCGCTTGGGCGACAGTTTCTGGAGAGACCACCTGGTCGGCGAACTCGCTGTCCTAGACTTCCTCAACACCCCCGCCGTGCAAGAGCGTTTGGGAATCTAGCGGAGCAATGCGCTCGCACTCGGCTTCGGCGGTTCAAGCGGGCCCTTCTTGCCGCAGGCCGAAACGCCCAAGCCCGCGATCAACGCCGCGACCACCATCAAACGCATGATCATTTGAGCTGCTCCTGCCAATAGCGAACCTGTTCGCGAACCTGCGCCGGCGCCGTGCCGCCGAAACTCGTACGGCTGGCGACCGAGGCGTCCAAACCCAACACCGACTGTATATCGGCCGTGATGCCGGGCTCAACCGATTGCAGCTCCTTCAAGCTTAAATCGGCCAACCCGCATTTGCGTGCCTCCGCCAGCGCGACGAGCCGCCCGGTGATGTGGTGCGCCTCGCGGAACGGCTTTTTCAGCACCCGCACCAGCCAATCGGCCATATCCGTCGCCGTCGAAAACGCCTCGCCCGCAGCCGCCCGCATCGCCTCTTCATTGGCCGTCATGTCCTCGACCATGCCCGTCATCGCGGCGAGCGCCAGCGAAGCCGAGTCCGTCGCATCGAACACCGCCTCTTTGTCTTCCTGCATGTCCTTGGCGTAGGCGAGCGGCAACCCCTTCATCACCCCAAGCAACGTCATCAGCGAGCCGGTCACGCGAGCACACTTCGCCCGCACGAGCTCCGCCGCATCCGGATTGCGCTTCTGCGGCATGATCGACGACCCCGTCGAAAACGCATCCGACAATCGTATGAAGCGAAACGCGGGCGAACTCCACAGCACGACTTCTTCGGCCAGCCGCGACAGATGCGTCGCCATGATGGCGCATGCGCTCAAATACTCGAGCGCAAAATCGCGCGACGACACGCCGTCCAGCGAATTGCGCATCGGCCGGGCAAAGCCCAACTCACGCGACGTCGCCTCGCGGTCGAGCGGAAAGGACGTCCCCGCCAGCGCCGCCGACCCCAGCGGGTTTTCATTCACCGTGGCCCGCGCCGCAGCAAAGCGCGCCCGATCACGAGCCGCCATCTCGACATAGGCCAGAAGATGATGCCCGAACGTGATCGGCTGCGCCGTCTGCAGATGCGTAAAGCCCGGCATCACCGTCGTCGCATGACCTGCCGCTTTTGCCACCAGCGCGCGCTGAAAGGCCAACAGCCCGGCATCCATCGAATCGATCGCGTCGCGCACCCAAAGCCGAAAGTCCGTTGCCACCTGATCGTTGCGCGAGCGCGCCGTGTGCAACCGCCCGGCGGCGTCGCCGATCAGCGCTGCGAGCCGGCTCTCCACGTTCATGTGGATGTCCTCCAGGCCCCGCGAAAACGTGAACGTGCCCTGATCGATCTCCGCTTTGATCGCGTCCAGTCCCCCTATAATCGCTTGCGCGTCGGCCTGCGAGATTATGCCGCGCCCAGCCAGCATCCGCGCATGCACTTTCGAGGCGGCGATATCTTGGGCATAAAGGCGCTTGTCGAAATCGATGGAGGCATTGATCGCCTCCATGATTGCGGCTGGTCCCCGGGCAAACCGCCCGCCCCACATCTCGTTGGTCGTCATCAGGTCACTGGTCCGAATGGCAAGAAAGTCGATCGTTGAATGACCACAGTTTGGCGTTGGGTTGTGATCGTCCTGGTCGGCGTCATTGTGGCCGCCGCAACCTTTGCCGTCTACATGCTGTCGGGTCTTAACGATGAAGAGATCCCGGGCAAACTGGGCAGCATCGACAACTTCATCGTCGCCCGCGAAATAAAGCCCGCGCCCCTCCTGACCTTCCTTGATGAAGAGGGCACGAAGGTCACCCTCGAAAAATTCCGCGGCAAGATCGTCGTGCTGAATCTCTGGGCCACCTGGTGCACCCCATGCGTCGCCGAGATGCCGATGCTCGACCGCTTGCAGCAACAGTTGGAAGGCGTGGGCGTCGTCGTGGTCGCGCTCTCGATCGACCGCGGCGGGCCTGAGGTCGTTCGCGAATTCTTCGATGAGCACGAGATCGAACATTTGGCCGTCTACGTCGATCCGACCATGCGTGCGCAAAACGATGTGAGCGCCATCGGCCTCCCCACGACCATCATCATCGACCGCGAAGGCAACGACCGCGGCCGCATTGTCGGCCCCGCCGAATGGGACGACGCCGAAGCAGCCGACCTCGTCCTCAAAGCCAGCGCCCCGTTGGAATAGAGTCGATGTCCGCCTCCGCCGAACTCACCCAATCAATCTTCGACCTGACCAGCGCTGCCGGTGCGCAGTTCTTCGCCATGCTGCTCGGCGCCTTCCTGGCCAGCCTCGGCGGCTTCTCCGTCGCATGGGTGCTCGACCGCATGGAGCGAAAGCGTCAGGAACGTTCCATTGCCCTCGTCTGCCTCGACCTGCTGACGTCGCTCGGCGTGCTGACCAAACTCGCCGAAGGCGCACGCGGTCGCGGCGACCCCTATGGCCCGCTGACGGTTCGCCTGGTGCGCAGCTGCCTGCGCGATCTCGAAGTCTACGAGCGCAACCGCGAACGCGTCGCTGATATTTCCGATCCGGTCTTGCGCGCCGAAATCTACGAATGCATGGCGCGCCTGCTGATGTGCATCGAAGGCATCCTGAACGAGACCGACATTATCGCCGCCACGACCGAAACCATCGAAGCGGCGCGCGACCGCGGCGACGCCGCAAAGGCCGAGGCGCTGGAAAACCGGTGCCAGCAGCGCGCAGCCCGCCGCGACGCGTCGTTCGACTTTATGGTCGAAACCGCACACCAATTCGGCGCCCCATTGTCGGCAAAGCTGCGCGTCGTCGCAAAATCAGAAGCGCAAAATCTATCGCGCATAGTCGACACCGGCGCGCCGTCACCTGCGCCCATCCCACCGGCGACTTAGGCCGCGCCCATCGCCGCGTCGAGCGTCGTCCACGTGGCCGTGCAATCGACGACCTGATTGAGCGCCTGCGCCTTATCGATCGCCATGACGGTAAGGCCTGCCTCGATCGCCTGAAACGGCGACACGGGAAATTCCGCCTCGTTCGCAAGAGCCGCCATCAGATCGCGCGCCATCGCCACGTCGGCGCCGTTGTGGTCGCTCTCCGACACGCTGAACTGCTTGCGATACGGCGCACCCGTTTCCATTGTCCGCCGCCACATCAACGTGTTGCGCACCAGATCGGCGATCAGCGTCCCCTCCGTCCCGGCCACATACCAGCGCCGCTCGCGCAGTGACGTCATGCTGTTCGAATGAAACGACAGCTGCACGCCGTTCGCATACTGCACCAGCGCCGTCTGATGATCGGTGACGTTCGCGTCGGTCAGGAAGGCGTCTGGCGTCGAGCCCCACCCGCCTGGCCACATCTCGAACGCCTCGTTGCCGTCCGTATAAACGCGCACGGCAGGCTCGCGATCGGCACGAAAAATTCCACGCCCGCCAAAGCTCGCCACCCGCTGCGGTCGCGCGCCCGCGATCTCGCTCAGGATGTCGAAGTCGTGGCACACCTTGTCGAGCATGAACGATCCGCCCCACTCGCGCTTGCGCCGCCAATTGCGCGCGAGATAGGCGCCATGCTCCGGCGGCAAATGCTCTGTCGCGTCGATGGAAACGATCTGCCCCAAATGCCCCTCATGCACGACGTCCAGAATCTCGCGAACGATGGGCGCCGACCGCATCACGAGGCCGACGAACAACGGCGGCGTCTCTTCCGTCGAAAGCCGCTGCGCCAACGCGTAGGACTCGTTTTCCGTCTTGACGATCGGCTTCTCCGCAAACACTGGTGCGCGCCCATAGAGCGCCAGCATCAGATGCTCCGCGTGCAGATGATTGGGCGATCCGATCAGAACCAGATCGTGCGGCCCCGACGTCAGAAGCTGCTCCGCGCTGCGATAGGCCTCGCCGGTGGCGATCCCCTCGGCCTGCAGCCGCTCAAGCCCGACGGGCTCCGGATCGAAATAGCCGTCGAGTTCGAATTCTGCGCCCGCCGTCTTCAGCGCCGACAGCACCGCCGCAATCCGCTGGCCGAGGCCTATGACTGCAAATCGCATCGTCCGCGTCACATCTCAAGTCGCGGGCAGCCGACGCGCAGCATGTTGCCGTTGAGGTCGATGAGCACGAACTCCGGCACACCCCAAGGCTTCTGCTCGATCGGCATCAGCTTGCCCACGCCCGCGGCCGCGAACGAACGATACGTTCCTTCCAGATCGTCGACGTAAATGTAGCAAGTGTGATCCCGGATCGTGCCGTCGATGCCGGGCGCCTCGAAGAACTGCAGCTGCACGCCGTCGCGGATCATAAACAGGAACGAGTCCGGCGGCGGATGATCGTGCGCGCAGACAAAGCCCAGCTTCTCGTAGAACGCCCGCGTCTCGGCGGGGTCGCGCATGGGCATCGTCGGAACGGCAAAGTCAGGCATAAATCACCACCAGGACCGCCAAAGAATTAGCCCTTCCCGCGTCGCCGAGGGAAGGGCCAAAAATCACAGCCGATGCATGGGCGGTATTACCGCGTCGGAACGGGCTTCTCGCCGCGATAGTCGTAGAACCCACGCTTGGTCTTCTGACCCAGCCAACCGGCCTCGACATACTTCACGAGAAGCGGGCAGGGGCGATACTTCGAGTCCGCGAGGCCTTCGTACAGCACCTGCATCACCGACAAACACGTGTCGAGACCGATGAAGTCGGCCAACTGCAGCGGCCCCATCGGATGGTTCGCGCCAAGCCTCATGGCCGTATCGATCGCCTCGACCGTGCCCACGCCTTCGTACAGCGTGTAGACGGCCTCGTTGATCATCGGCAGCAAGATGCGGTTGACGATGAAAGCCGGGAAGTCTTCCGAGTTCGCCGACGTCTTGCCCAGCTTCTTGACCAGCGCCTGCACCGACAGGAAGGTTTCTTCTTCCGTCGCAATGCCGCGGATCAACTCGACCAGCTGCATCAACGGCACGGGGTTCATGAAGTGCAGACCGATGAACCGCTCCGGCCGGTCGGTGACCGAGGCCAAGCGCGTGATCGAAATCGACGACGTGTTCGACGCGATCATCGCCTGCTTCGACAGCCGCGGACAAAGATCGACGAAGATCTGCTTCTTCAGCTTCTCGTCTTCCGTCGCCGCCTCGATGGCAAGATCGACGTCGCGGAACGCGTCCAAAGACTTCGCCGGCTGAATGTTGTTCATCGCCCGGTCTTTGTCGGCATCCGTGATCTTGCCGCGCGCGACCTGCCGCGAGAGATTCCCGGCGATAATGTCGAAGGCTGCCTCGATCCGCTCAGCCTTCACGTCGTTGAGCAACACAGTGTAGCCCGCAAGCGCGCACACATGAGCGATACCGTTGCCCATCTGCCCTGCGCCGATCACGCCGATACGTTCGATATTCATGGCACCTATCTCGCGCTCGCCCGGACCCAATGCCCGCGCGGCTAGAAGTTGATGTGACCCCGGCCCGTTCTGCCCTTGCCCCTCAATACCCTTGCTTCTTCAGCTCGTCGTCCAATTCCGGCACCGCCTTGAACAGGTCGGCGACGAGGCCGTAATCGGCCACTTGGAAGATGGGGGCTTCTTCGTCTTTGTTGATCGCAACGATGACCTTCGAATCTTTCATACCCGCCAAATGCTGAATGGCGCCTGAAATACCGACGGCGATGTAAAGCTCCGGCGCGACAACCTTGCCGGTCTGACCGACCTGATAATCGTTCGGCACAAAGCCCGCATCGACAGCCGCGCGGCTCGCGCCGACGGCAGCCTTCAGGCGATCGGCGATCTTTTCCAACAGATGGAAATTCTCACCCGACTGCATACCGCGACCGCCCGATACGACGACGCGCGCCGAAGCCAGTTCCGGACGCTCCGACTTCGACAGCTCGTCTTTCACGAACTCCGAAACGCCGGGACCCTTCGCCGCGCCGATCGTCTCAACGGCCGCGGAACCGTTCAGCTCCGCCGCCTTGAACGCGGTCGAGCGCACGGTGATGACCTTCTTGCCCGCGCCCGCCTGCACCTGCTGCAAGGCGTTGCCGGCATAGATCGGCCGCGTAAACGTGTCCGGCCCGTCGACGGAGATGATCTCGGAAATTTGCGGCACATTGAGCGCCGCCGCCACACGCGGCATGAAATTCTTGCCGCTGGTCGATGCCGGCGACAGCACCGCGTCGTACTTGCCGGCAAGTTCGACGACGAGCGCCGCCATGTTCTCAGCCAACTGCTGTGCATACTGCGCATCGTCGGCGAGCAGAACCTTGCCCGCACCCGCGATCTTCGTCGCCGCATCGGCGACAGCCTTCGCGTTGTGACCCGCAACCAGAATGTCGACCGGCGAGCCCAACGCCTTCGCGGCCGTCATGGACTTCACCGTGGAATCTTTGAGCGACGTGTTGTCGTGCTCGGCGATCAGAAGAACGGCCATTAGATAACCCCCGCTTCGTTCTTCAGCTTGTCGACCAGTTCCTGAACCGTCTTCACCTTCGACCCGCCCTTGCGCTTCGGCGGCTCGGTGACTTTCAGAACCTTCAGCAGCGGCGCGGGATCGACGCCGTAATCGGCCGGCGACTTCTCGTCGATCGGCTTCTTCTTGGCCTTCATGATGTTCGGCAGCGACGCATAGCGCGGCTCGTTCAAACGAAGGTCGGTGGTGATGATTGCGGGCAAGTTCAACCGCAGCGTCTGCAAGCCGCCATCGACTTCGCGCGTCACTTCCGCCTTGCCGCCTTCGACGACGACCTTCGACGCGAACGTGCCCTGGCCCCAGCCCAAAAGCTGCGCCAGCATCTGCCCCGTCTGATTGCTGTCGTCGTCGATCGCCTGCTTGCCCAGGATGATGAGCTGCGGCTGCTCGGCCTTGGCGATGCCCGCCAAAATCTTGGCGACGGTGAGCGCCTCGATCTCATGATCGACCTTCACCAGGATGCCGCGATCGGCGCCCATGGCGAGAGCGGTGCGGATGGTCTCTTGCGTGGCCTGAGGTCCGACCGACACGGCGATGATCTCCGTGACGACACCCTTTTCCTTCAGCCGGATGGCTTCCTCGACGCCGATTTCGTCGAAGGGATTCATCGACATTTTGACGTTGGCAAGATCGACGCCGGTCTGGTCGGCTTTCACGCGAATTTTGACGTTGTAATCAACGACGCGCTTGATCGGTACAAGCACCTTCATCAGGCAGTTCTCTCCGCTTGGAACGGGGCCGCGCTTTATGGAAGCTCGCGCAATGCCCTCATGATATTCGTGTAATTGTGCGGTGCACAAATTACGTGCAGCCGCCGAGGCTGTCAACGAAACTGCCGCTGTTAAGCTTGCCAGCCACCAAACGCCTGTGAGTAAGCCGATCCCCTGCGCGACCGGCCCACTGCACAGAGTTTAGACGCGCCTAACGTTCAGGCGCCCCCCCGAACAGCGGCTGATCGCTGCGCTTGAATAGCCCAACGAGTAAGACACCCGCGACAAAGCCGCCCAGATGCGCCCACCACGCTGTGCCATCCTGGATGTCGTAGACGACGAAGAAGATCTGGGTCGCGACGAAGGCGCCGATCACCACCCACGCGGGAAGCTTCAGCGGCAGCCGCATGAACGCCAGCGACCACATCTTCACCCGCGGATAGAGCATGATGTACGCGCCGACGATCCCCGAGGTCGCGCCCGACGCGCCGATCAACGGCGCCTCCGACCCCATGTTCATGTAGACGTGCGCAAGCCCTGCCGCGACGCCCGTCAGCAGGTAGAAGATCAGAAACTTGAGCGATCCCATCGCATCTTCGACGTTGTCGCCGAAAACCCAAAGAAACAGCATGTTTCCGATCAGATGCCACCAATCGCCGTGAAGGAACATGTAAGTGATGAGCGTGGCTTCGGGCGGCAATCCCGCGAAGTCGGCCGGCAGTTTCGCGCCGCCCTCCAACAACGCCGACGGTACGATGCCCGCCATCTGCGCGACGCCCATAAGGCCCGCTTCGCCCAACGAATCCTGCCAGATGAATACGATCGTGTTGACGATGATCAGCCCGACAGTGACGAACTGAAACCAGATGAACTTAAGCGGGTTGTCGTCTTTAAGCGGCAGAAAAACCATGGATGCCTCGGAGAGGGTTTACCGGAACGTAGGCAAACCATATCCGAGGCTTCGGCCACACGCGAACACCGAACGCGCCGCCAGGGCAACGAGGCTTTTCCTAGACTTTCAGGTGCGTGCGCACGTCGTCGAGCACCCGAAGCCAGTTGTCGACATGCCGCTTCAGATTCGCGGTCGTCACGCCGTCTCTGATGTTCACGGAGTAGTCGAACATGAACATCTTGCCGTCCTTGCTCAGGTAGGCGCGGCCGAAGACGAACTTTTGATTGTAGACGTTGGCGGAATCGACGCCGGCGTTCTTGGCCAAGTCCCACTGCGCTAGAAACTGCAGATTGTTGCAGCGCCGTTTGTCTGCGCCCGCCCCCGTGCAGTCGTACATGTTGACGTAGAACTCCGTCCCCTTCGGCGTTTTCGCCGACAGCCAGGGATCCTCATCCGACGTCGTCGAGTCCTTCACCGTCATCCCGTGCGACGCCAAAATATCGACAAGCTCGCCGCGCGTGATGCCGCCTTCGATCAACTTGACCTTCGCCACAGGCGCTGCAGCGAGTGCGGCACCGGCAAGGCCGAACGCCGCGACGACGGCGATGAGCAACGACTTGAGCATGGAATGATCTCCGCGACACCGGACGATGAAGGCGGCGAAATGTAATCCCGCACGCCGCAATTTCAACTGACGCAAAGTTTAAGCCCGATTGGCGCCGGGTACCCAAAGCACGTCGCCGCCCGCGCTCAAATTGGCGAACCGCGCGGCGACAAACAGAAAATCGGATAGACGGTTTGTATATTTCACCGCCGTTTCGCCCACTGGCTCGCTCTCCGCAAGCTTGACGATCAGCCGTTCCGCGCGTCGGCACACCGTGCGCGCAACGTGAAGCTGTGCCGCCGCCGCCGTGCCGCCGGGCAGGACAAAAGAGCGCAGCGGCTGCAGTTTCTCGTTCATCGCGTCGATTTCGCGCTCAAGCCGGTCGACCTGCGACTGCGCGATGCGCAGCGCCTTGGCCGCCATCTCGCTGCCGTCGTCGGGCACGCAAAGATCGGCACCCAGATCGAAGAGATCGTTCTGAACCCGCGCCAGCATCAAATCGAGTTCACTCGACGCGCTAAGCCGTGCAACTCCCACGCAAGCATTCGTTTCGTCGACGGTGCCATAGGCTTCAATGCGCGGATCGTACTTCGCGACGCGCTTGCCCGTGCCCAGCGCCGTGTCGCCCTTGTCGCCCGTGCGCGTATAGATGCGGTTCAAAACGACCAAGAGATCTCTCCGTTATGGCGTGCCCGCGCCGCGGCTCGAGAAATAGAGCACCGCCATGATGATGACGATAGCGGCCAGCTGCGCCACGATGCGCAGCCGCATGATCTTGTTCGAATAGCTGCGCGCGAAATCGCCGCCACGAAAGAGGCTGTACAGCCCGACCAGAAGCACCAGGGCGACGATGCCCACGGCGACGGCGACAAGGAGTTTTCCGTCAAACATGGACGCAGTGATAGCACAAATCCGAGAGCCTCAAGGCCCCGGAAATAACGCCCCCGTCCGCCCCGAAGCATAATAGGCGCCAAGCCCAATCCACTCCTTCGCCGCGATATCGGTGCGCCGAAGCCCTTCGCTCAAGAAGGCAAACGGCCGCAACATCGACGAAGCCCCTGCCGTCCGATAGTCGACGGGATACGCCCTAACCTCAAACCCAACCGCGCGAAACACGCCCATGGTCCGCGGCATGTGAAACGCGGACGTCACGACCAACCACCGCTCGCCCGCACGTGGCTTCGCCACCTCCTTGGCGTAAAGCGCGTTCTGATAGGTATTCAGCGACTTGCGCTCATAGAGAATCCGTCCCGGTGCAATCCCAAGCTGCCCGACCGTATTCTCGACGAGCGTCGCCTCAGGCGTCGTGTCTGGCGTAAACTCACTGCCGCCCCCCGCATAGACAATCTTCGCTTCCGGATACCGCCGCGCCAGTTCGCCCAGCGCCACCAACCGCTCGCCCGTTTCGTTCAACGCCATCTGGCCATGAACGTTGGTGGCCTCCGTATCAAACGTCCCGCCCAACACAACGACGCCCGCAACCGGCAAACCGTCATCGACAAAAGCGGGAAACCGCTCTTCCAGCGGATACATCAGCGCGTTCCCGAACGGCAACAATCCAGCCGCGAACAATCCGACAAGAGCGCCGGCCGTCAGTCGCCACCCGAATGTATCAAAGCGCGTCCAAGCCAACGCGACGCCCACCAGGGCCAACGTCAAGAGAGCGTTGGACGGTGTGAGAAAGAACCAGACGATTTTGGAAACGAAGTAGAACATGCGCGATCACCCTCGCGCAGGACTGTGAGTCGGCGGCGGCCGTCGCGGCAAGCAACGGCCGTCACATCATTCCGTTCTTAGTTTGCGTCTTCGAGCAGCCGCCGCGCAATCACCTGCGCCTGAATCTCTGCCGCGCCCTCGAAAATGTTGAGGATACGCGCATCGCAGAGCACGCGGCTCACCGGATACTCAAGCGCAAACCCATTGCCGCCGTGGATCTGCACCGCATTGTCGGCTGCCGCCCATGCCACGCGTGCCGCCAGCAACTTCGCCATCCCCGCCTCAAGATCGCAGCGCCGCCCCGCATCCTTCTCGCGCGCGGCGAAATACGTGATCTGCCGCGCGATCATGATCTCGACCGCCATCATTGCGATCTTGTTGGCGACGCGCGGGAAGCCGAAGATCGCCTTGCCGAACTGCTGGCGCTCCAAACCGTAGCGCAAGCCCAAATCCATCGCCGACTGCGCGACGCCGATCGCGCGCGCCGCCGTTTGAATGCGCGCGGACTCGAACGTGACCATCAGCTGCTTGAAGCCCTGCCCCTCTTCGCCGCCCAGCAAATTCGCGTGCGGCACCTCGAAACCGTCAAAGCCGATCTCGTATTCCTTCATGCCGCGATAGCCCAGCACGCGGATCTCGCCGCCGCTCATACCCTTCACCGGGAACGGTTTGGCGTCGGTGCCGCGCGGCTTCGGCGCGAGGAACATCGACAGACCCTTGTAACCCGGCGCAGTCGGATTGGTGCGCACGAGCAGGGTCATCACGTCGGCGCGCGCCGCGTGCGTGATCCACGTCTTGTTGCCGGTAACCGTCCACGTATCGCCCTCGCGCACCGCACGCGTGCGCAACGAGCCCAAGTCCGACCCCGTGTTGGGTTCGGTGAACACCGCCGTCGGAAGAATCTCGCCGGACGCAATCTTCGGCAGCCAGTACGTCTTCTGTGCCGCGGTGCCGCCGCCCAAGATCAGTTCGGCGGCGATCTCCGAACGCGTGCCAAGCGACCCGACGCCGATATATCCGCGCGAAAGCTCTTCGGACACGACGCACATAGCGGTTTTGCCGAGGCCCGCGCCGCCGAACGTCTCTGGAATCGTGAGGCCGAACACGCCGAGCGCACCCATCTCCTCGACGACGGAGAACGGAATAAGCTCGTCCTTCAAATGCCAGTCGTGCGCGTAAGGCACGACGCGATCGAGCGCGAACTTGCGAAATTGGTCGCGCACCAGCGTCATCTCGTCGTCGAGTCCGATCTCGCCGAACGTGACCGCATTGGGGTTCGCGGCGATATGCGCGGCCAGCTCCGCCTTCACGCGCTGGTCGAAACCGTCCGCAATGAGGTCGGCGACGGCGCCGGAGGTGAAGCGCGCCACGTCGCTCTGCGCAATGCCGATATCGCCCGGCCGCACGATCTCGCCTTGGCTCATCGGAATGCCACCGGCGATCTGCGCGCAGTACTCGCCGAACGCGGCGCTCAGCAGCAGCCGTTCCAACGCGCCGAACTTGCCTTGTGTTTCCAGCCGCTCCGCCCAACTCTGCATCTGGCGCAGCGCCTCGACATAGGTCGCAAACCAAGCGAACCCGTGCGCCGCATGCTGCGCCTTGTCGACACCGCCGGCAGCCGCGATGGCGGCACGCGCGCCGGCCTTGGCGTGCATCTCCAGGGTCTCGGCCGCAGCGACCGCCGCACGTGTCGACGGAAGCAGGCTCTTAGCTGTCGAAAATGGCATAACTGTCTCTGTCAGGAAGGGATTCCGCACCGCAATAGGCCGCAACCTAAGGCGCGGCACGCACGCTGTCACGCGTCCTCAAGCACTTTCCGGCGCGGCTAAATTCCAGCCAGGGACAGGGCGTAAGTGACGAAGAACGCAAGCACCAGCCAGCCGAGATAAAGCGCGATGACGGATGTGACCAAGCCGGCCAACAGCATCAATCCATCGCGCTCGATAATCGCAATCGACATGAAGACGATCGCCATGCCGGGCGGAAAGTTCGTGAACGGGCCGGGCAGGGCAATGATGACCGCAAGAACGAACACCAAGAGCCCAAGCACGCGCTCGCTCGACCGGCCGATCAGAAACGTCAGACGGGGCCGGCAGATGCGCTCGATGCGCTGCATGATCGGTTTGCCCGCGACGATCGCTTTCTCGAGATCCGCCCGTCCGAGGTCGCGCTTCGCGATAAAGCCCGGCAGCCACGGCGTCCGATAACCGATCAACATCTGCATACCGAAGAAGAGCAGCGGCACGGCCGTCAGCGTCGCAAGTCCCGGAATGATCGCAATCGCGCTAAGCAGACCGAACAGCAGCAGCGCAAACCCCCAACTGCGGTCGCCCAGGCCGTCGATCAAGTCCTGAACGCTGATGCGTTCGCGCGGAAACGCACGCACGAGCTCCAGCAGCACGTCGGAGGCGGAACGATTGTTTGTGTGGACCATCTGTGAATCAAAAACTCAATCGCAACACGGGCCGCTTCGCATCGTCGCGCACGACCGTAAACCCGAATCGAGCGTATGTGCTTTCGGGTCCGTTCCACAACTCGTCTGCGTCGGCCGCGCCACGTTTCGGATAGGCATCGACGGTGCGGGCGCCCCGCAACCTGAGGTCATCCAAGACCATTTCAAGCGCTTCCGTAGCGACGCCCTGCCGGCGAAAGGCGGGCAGTACGACAAGGCAACCGATCATCCACGCATCATCGTCCGATGCCGCACCGAACTGTGCCGCAAGCTTGGCGAACGCGTCGCGCTTCCACGCCTGACACCACCCGGCGAGCACCCCGTCGCGGTAGATCAAATAGCCGTCGTGAACATTAGCGTCGAACAGGCCGCGCCGGAGGCGCGCATTGTCCGCCGCGCTGCGTTCGCTCCAACCCTCCCATGTCGGCACCCACCACGCGACGCAATGGCAGGGGCCTCCGCCATGGACGCGAAAGAACTCATCCTCATTCGCGGACGAGAGGCGCTTGATCGTGATGTTGGCGGCGGCGCTCACGCCGCAGATACTAACGCCGATTGCGGCAGCTGTGCGGCACAAAAAAAGCCCCCCGCACTCGCATGCAGGGAGCCAGTTGCCTCAGCAGTTCTTAGAAATGCTTGAGATTGATTGCAGCCACGCCAACGGCCAGATTGACCCCGGTATCGCCTTCGACGCTCAACGGCTGCAGCGTGATGGACTTGTCCAACCCGCCGATCAGCACCTTGGCGCCCGCGCCGACGCCGACCGCGACGCTCGCCGCGACGCCTGCGTAGTTGCCTTCAAGCGCGTCTTTGCCGACGTCCGACGTCGGAGCGATTACCGCCCAAACCATCGTCGCACCGTCGCTATAGCCAAGGTCGAGACCGACCTTCTGGATGTCGCCGTAATAGCGCTCCGGCTTGCCCTTCGTGGGCGAATACGAGCATTCGAGCGCCTTCGTCGAGCCGACGACATAGCTCCAGCCCGGTTCGACTTTGCAGGTCAGCATACCGACCTTCACGCCGGCGCCGGCCGCTTGCGCGAACGTCGCGGTGCCGAGCATCAGCGCCGCAGCGCTCGCAGTCAGGAATAGCTTGTTCATGGTGTTCTCCTCGAGGGAACGGACGTGCCGAATGCACGACCTGAGGAGGTCGCATCTCTACGGACACTCGCACCAAACGCCGCGCCCACCGCAAGGTTCCGGGGACACGCACACGCATGTGCAAGATGCCGCAGCGTTAACGCCGCGGCATCTCGTGAAGCATTGAGGAATTGAAGCTTAGCGCTTGCCCGCTTCGACCACGTCTTCGAACGTGCGCATGCCCGTGCGCTGCGCGTTGACCAGCACGGCCATGTTGCCCGGCAAATGCTCGTTCTTCCACATCTTGGTGTGCGCCTTGGGAATGTCGTTCCAAGAAAACACTTCCGACATGCACGGATCAATGCGGCGCTCGACGACAAGGCGATTGGCTTGGCTTGCCTGCTGAAGATTCGCGAAGTGCGAGCCCTGAATGCGCTTCTGGCGCATCCAGACATAGCGCGCATCGAACGTGATGTTGTACCCGCTGGTGCCGGCGCAAAACACGACCATGCCGCCGCGCTTCACGACCAGGCACGACACCGGGAACGTCGCTTCGCCCGGATGCTCGAACACGAAATCGACGTCGTTGCCCTTGCCGGTAATGTCCCAGATGGCCTTGCCGAACTTGCGTGCCTCTTTCGTCCACGCATCGTATTCCGGCGTGCCAACTTGAGGCATCGCGCCCCAGCATTTGAAATCCTTGCGATTGATGACGCCCTTCGCGCCTAGGCTCATCACGAAGTCGCGCTTTGTATCGTCCGAGATAACACCGATCGCATGCGCACCCGACACCGCGCAAAGCTGTACCGCGAACGAACCCAAACCACCCGACGCGCCCCAGACCAGCACGTTGTGACCCGGCCGCAGAATATGCGGACGATGGCCGAAGAACATCCGGTACGTCGTGGCGAGCGTCAGCGTGTAGCAAGCGGACTCTTCCCACGTCAGATGCCGTGGACGCTCCATGAGCTGACGATCCTGCACGCGCGCAAACTGCGCGAACGATCCGTCCGGCGTCTCATAACCCCAGATGCGCTGCGAGGGCGAAAACATCGGATCGCCGCCGTTGCATTCTTCGTCGTCGCCGTCGTCCTGATTGCAGTGAATGACGACCTCGTCACCCACCTTCCACCGCTTCACTTTGGAGCCCACGGCCCAAACGATGCCGGCCGCGTCCGACCCTGCGATGTGGTACGGATTCTTGTGCCCGTCGATCGGTGAAATCGGCGTGCCG
>JAEUMM010000275.1 GCA_016792645.1 Alphaproteobacteria bacterium
GACGCCTTCGAGAGCCGCCTTGGCCGCTTCGATCACGTCGACGGTGTTGGCGCCCTGGCGCTGCGCGACGATGCCCGAGGTCACCTCGCCTTCGCCGTTCAGTTCCGCGACGCCGCGCCGTTCGTCGGGGCCGATTTCGACGCGCGCCACGTCGCCGATCGTTACCGGCACGCCGCCCATCGATTTCAACATGATCTGTGCAATGTCGTTCGCGCTTTTCAGATAACCGCGGCCGCGCACCGCGTGTTCGGTCTCGCTGAGTTCGATGACGCGTCCACCGACGTCGCGGTTGCTGCCCGCGATGGCTGTTCGCACGTCGTCGAGCGACAAACCCAGCGCCAAAAGGCGGTTGGGATCGACGACGACGTTGTATTGCTTGACCAAGCCGCCGACGCTCGACACCTCGGCGACGCCTGAGGCCTTTGCGGCGGCGAAGCGGACGTACCAGTCCTGAAGCGTACGCGTCTCAGCGAGATTGAGCGTCGGGTGCTCGATCGCGTACTGATAGACCCAGCCGACGCCCGTGGCGTCCGGCCCGAGGGCCGGTGTGACGCCGGCCGGCAAGCGGCGGGCGGCCGCGTTCAGATACTCGAGCACGCGGCTTCGGGCCCAATAGAGGTCGGTGCCGTCCTCGAAAATGACGTAGACGAAGCTGACGCCGAAATACGAGAAGCCGCGCACGGCGCGCGACTTGGGCACGCTCAACATCGCGGTGGTCAACGGATAGGTGACCTGATCCTCGACCACTTGCGGCGCTTGGCCCGGATACTCCGTGTAGACGATGACTTGCGTGTCCGAGAGATCGGGGATCGCATCGACGGGCGTCGTGAGGAGCGCATAAATGCCGGCGAAGGTGGCGAGCGCCGTGCCCACAAGCACGAGCAGCAGGTTGCCCGCCGACCAACGGATGACCGCGGCGATCATGGGGTCGCTCCCTTGTCCGCCGCAAAGCCTTGCAGCGCCGCGCGCAGATTGCTTTCGGCGTCGATCAAGAATGTCGCCGACGTGACGACCGTTTCGTCTCCTTTGAGACCTGTTAGAATCTCGACCGAGCCCACCGCGCGCCGTCCTGCAGTGACGGCTCGCGGTTCGAACAGACCTTCGCCGCGCGCCACGAGCACGACTTGACGGGCGCCGGAGTCGATGAGGGCGTTGTCGGGGATGGTCATGACCGCGTCGCCGGGGGACGCGGCGATTTCAACGGAAGCGAACATACCGGGGAAAAGAAGACCGTCGTCGTTCGGCAGTTCGATGCGCACTTTGACGGTGCGCGTCGTCATCGCGACTTCGGGATAGATGAAGGTGACTTGGCCTTCGAACGTCTTGCCCGGGAACGCGTTCAGCGCGATGCGCGCGGTTGCGCCGGGCCGGGCGATCGCCAAGGCTTGCTCCGGCGCTTCGGCGATCACCCAGATGTTCGACAGGTCGGCGATGCGATAGAGCGTCATGCCCTCCTCGGCCTGCATGCCGGCGACGATGGGCTTTTCGACGATCGTGCCGTCTTGCGGCGCACGCCAGGTGATGCTGCCGGTCGGTTCGCGCGTGCGGATGAGACGTTCGATCTCAGTCTCGGGCACCTCGTAGAGGCGCAAGCGTTCGCGCGTCGTCTTGATGCTGCGGTCGTTGGTTCGGGCATAGACGCCGCCGGACTCCTGTGCGAGGCCGCTCATGCGCAACGCCAACGACAGGTCGAGTTCCTCCTTCAGAATAAAAGGGCTTTGAATATCGAACAGCTTCTGACCCTTGCGGACCTTTTCGCCGGTCGCCGCCACGTGCAGCTTGACGATGTTGGCGCGGAATTTGAGCGAGACGATCGCGAGCTTGCGCTCATCGGCCGTCAACGTGCCCGAGAGCACGACGGATTCGTTCAAGACGCGGCGCGTGACCGGCGCGGTGCGTACGCCCAGTCTTTGCACCTTGTCCAAACTGATCTTCACCGTGCCGGGCTGATCGGCGTCGGCGGCGTAGACCGGGATGTAATCCATCCCCATCGAGTCTTTCTTGGGCACCGGCGATGTGTCGGCGAGGCCCATCGGGTTGCGGTAGTAGAGGATGCGCCGGGCGTCGTCCTGCGACGGCGCAGCCGTCGTCGTCTCGGCGGGCGCGCGGACGGCAACGTAGTCGCGTCCTTGCGCGTCCTTCTTGGGCGTCGCCGAATAGACCGCCGCGCCGGAGGGATCTTGATAGTAGAGGATACGGCCGGTGTTCGACGCCGACACCTCTTGCGGCGCGCCGCCGTGCGGCGTCAGCAGCCACCACGTCGCGACACCGGCCACGGCGGCCACCACAAGCGCCGCCGC
>JAEUMM010000281.1 GCA_016792645.1 Alphaproteobacteria bacterium
AGACATTTGTGCTGAAGGCTGCGCTGGGAAGAGCGGGCGAGGACGCCCGCGGTCCCAGGACGAGAGCTAACCCTCGATCTCTTCGCGCAGCATCTCAAGCTCCAGCCACCGCTCTTCGCCCGCCGCAAGCTCCGCCTCCGCCGCGCTGAGCTTCGCTGCCGTCGCCGCAAACCCCTTCGCGTCGCGCGCGTAGAATCCGTCTTCTGCCAGCTTCGCGCGCAAGGTACGGATCTCGCCGTGCAACGCGTCGATGCGCGCGGGCAACGTCTCAAGCGCGTGCTTCTCCTTGAACGTCAGCTTGCGCCGCTCGGATGACGGAGCAGGGCGCGCAGCCGCGGCCTTTGCGGGTTTCGCCACAGCCGCCTCGCGCGCCTTCGCGGTGACGCCCGCGCCGCGTTGGGCGACCATGTCGGAATAGCCGCCCGCGTATTCGATAAACCGCCCGTCGCCTTCCGCCATCAGCACCGACGTCGCGACCCGGTCCAGGAAATCGCGGTCATGGCTGACGACGATCACCGTCCCCGCATAATCGGCCAGCATCTCCTGCAACAGATCCAGCGTCTCAAGATCGAGATCGTTCGTCGGTTCGTCGAGCACAAGCAGGTTCGACGGCTGCGCCAACGCCTTGGCCAGCACCAACCGCCCACGCTCGCCACCCGACAATACGCGCACCGGCGTGCGCGCCTGATCCGGCGTGAACAAGAAATCCTTCATGTAGGACGCGTAGTGCCGGACCGTGCCGTTGACGCTGATCGTCTCGCTATGCCCGCCGGTGAGAAAATCCTTCACACTCACCGTAGGCTCCAACGCGTCGCGCCGCTGATCGAGCATATGCATCTGCAAATTCGCACCCAGCTTCACGGTCCCGGCATCCGGCGCCAGCCGTCCGGTCAGCAGATTGATCAACGTCGTCTTGCCCGCACCGTTCGGGCCCACAATCCCGACGCGATCGCCGCGCATGATGCGCATCGACACATCCCGCACGACAGCCAGCTCGCCGAACGATTTCGAAATCCCCTTGGCCTCGATCACCACCGCGCCAGACGTCTCGCCCTCACTCGCGGCAAGTTTCACCGAACCGGTCACGCGCCGCGCCTCGCGCCGTTGCGTGCGCAGATCGGAAAGCCGCGCCATGCGCCCGACATTGCGCTTGCGCCGCGCCGTCACGCCGTAACGCACCCAGTGCTCTTCCATCACGATGCGCCGGTCGAGCTTGTGCTGCTCCAACTCCTCCTGCTCAAGCACCGTGTCGCGCCACGCCTCAAAGGCGGAGAACCCTTGCTCCAACCGCCGCGTGAGCCCGCGATCGAGCCACACCGTCGCGCGCGACAGCCGCTCCAGAAACCGCCGGTCGTGGCTGATCAAAACCATCGCCGAGCGCAGCGAGTTCAACTCGCTCTCAAGCCATTCGATCGCCGGCAAGTCGAGATGGTTCGTCGGCTCGTCGAGCAACAGAATATCGGGCGAAGGCGCCAGAACCCGGGCCAGCGCCGCCCGCCGCGCCTCACCGCCCGACAAGCGGTCGGTACCTTCTTCGCCGGTCAGGCCCAAACATGACAGCAAATACTGCGCGCGATAGGGGTCATCCCCCGGCGCAAGCCCCGCTTCGACAAAGGCGAGCGTCGTCGCAAACCCGCTGAGATCCGGCTCCTGCGGCAGATAGCGCACCGTGGCCGACGGCGCCGCCGACCGTGTCCCCCGATCCGCCTCGACCAAGCCGGCCGCGATCTTGAGCAAGGTCGACTTACCCGACCCGTTGCGCCCGACCAGGCACAGCCGGTCGCCCTCGCCAACGACAAGCTCCGCCCCTTGGAGCAGCGGCGCGCCCCCAAAAGTCAGATGAATGTCCTGCAACTGAATTAGCGGCGCGCCCATGAGGCGCTTTGTACCCATCGTGCTGCGGAAGGGAAGGGGCGAATTTGCCTTCCCGACTATTTCGCCTCGCGCCGTGTGGCGTAGATGATCTTGCGTTTCGATGCGATGTAGAGATGCAGCTGCGCGATTTCATGCATCCCGATTACCAAGGGCATGTGGTCAAATTCGCCGAGGCGCACGGTCACGTCTTCGAACGTAAGGCCCGATATCGTCAACGCCTTCACGCGATAGGTGTAGAACTGAAGCTTCTTGCCGCTGGGCAACGTTGCTTCATAGGCCTTCTCAACGCCGGGTGAGTCGGGCCCGACGCCGAACACGCGCTTGGCGACGTCGAGATCCATGAGCGTGCGCGTCGAGCCCGTGTCGAAAATCGCCTTAATGCGATCGTCGCCGATCGTCACCTTGGTCTCGAAATTCTCGTCGTTGAATGTATAGGGGATCTCGATCCACGCATCGGTCCAACGCACCAACCGCCCCGAACAAAACTGGTCGGAGCGATAGAGCGTGACGGTCTTGGTCGTGTTGTCGATCTCGATGTCATAGGCGCTGAGCCGCTCTGCGCCGAGCGTGCCGCCATATGTGTCGATGTCGTCCGCGTCCTTGTCGGGGCTATAGAGGAAATCGGACTCGCCCAACGTCAGCTGCCCGCCCAACGTGAACTTCGGCACGGTCACGTAGTGCTTGATGAGGCCGCCGGCGACGTCCGAATAGTAGGTCGTACGCAGCTTCTTCGGCGCGAGCCCGAGTTGGTCGGCGAGCGGTGAGCGCATCATGCTCCACGCGCCACCCGTATCGAGCAACAGCCGCGTTTGCCGCGTGCCGAAGGTCGCAGGCAGCATCAAATGGATGTCGCCCTCGACCTTGCTGTCGAGCACGGCCACACGCTGCAAATTGCAGACCTCGTCTGCGGCCCGCGCAGCACCGCAACAAACGAATGCGAAGACAACCGCAGTCCAGACGACTCTCAGCATTTCCGCCTCGCCACGGCACACTGTTTCACCTCAATGGTGGCATGATCCACGCAGAGTGGCCACCCGACGACCGCCGATTCCACCGCCGGTTGAATGGCCTGCCGTCTCGCGAATTGGTGAAGCTGTGACGCGTTGAAATCGCCGCCCCGGGACAGCACTCTCGCGCCCAGCAAAAGGGGAATCGCTCATGCCTTTGACTGTGAACCGCCGCGCCCTGCTCGGGGCCGCGTGCGCGGTCGCGCTTGCAGCCTTCGCGCTCGCGCCGCAACTGACTCAGCACAACGCCACCGCCGCCATGGCAAGGCCCGCGATAGGGGACTGGGGCGTCGACCTCGCCGCGATGGATAAGTCCGTGAAGCCCGGCGACGACTTCTTCCGCCACACCGGCGGCACCTGGATGAAGACGACGCAGATCCCGCCCGACCGTTCGCGCTGGGGCTCGTTCAACATGCTGGCCGCAAAGTCCGAAGAAGACGTCCGCGCCGCCGTCGAAGAAGCCGCAAAGAGAAATCCGCGCGCCGGTACCGTCGAACGTAAGGCCGTCGACTACTATCAAAGCTACATCGACACGAAAGCGATCGAAGCCCGCGGCCTCGATCCGGTGAAAGGCGACCTCGCGCGCATCGCATCCGCCGCGACGCATGAAGACATGGTCCAGATCGTCGCCGGCCCGGACTTTCGTGCGAACCTGCCCGTCGGTATGGGCGTAACGCTCGATGCCAAACGCCCGAACGTCTACATCGTTTCCGTCGGCCAAGCGGGCCTCGGCATGCCCGACCGCGATTACTATTTGAAGCAGGACGCGAAGTTCGCCGACACGCGCGCGAAGTACCGCGTCTATGTTGAGACGCTGCTGAAGCTCGGCGGCTACGCCGACCCGGCCAAGAACGCCGACGCCGTCGTCGCCGTCGAACAGAAGATTGCCGAACTTCACTGGCCGCGCGAAAAATCACGCAACCGGGACTTGACGTACAATCCGAAATCACGCGCCGACCTGAAGGCATTCGCGCCCGATTTTCCGTGGGACGCGGGCCTCGCCGCCTACGGCATCCCGCAGCAGAACGAGTTCATCGTTGTGCAATTGGACGCCGTGCAGGGCCTGACGAAACTCTTCCGCGAGACGCCCATCGAAACCTGGCGCGCCTATCTGACGTTCCATTATTTGAACGCCCACGCGGATATTCTGCCCAAGGCCTTCGACGACGCGTCGTTCGAGTTCAACGGCAAGGTCGTGACCGGTCAGCTCGAACAGCGCGACCGTTGGAAGCGCGCCGTCAGCCAGATGAGCGGCACACCCTTCAACGCCGCAATGGGCGAGGCAGTGGGCCAGCTCTACGTCAAGCGCAACTTCACACCGGCCGCCAAGGCCGCGATGAGCGACCTCGTCGAGAACCTGCGCGCCGCCTACAAAGTGCGCATCGCCAAACTGCCGTGGATGTCGGAGGAGACAAAGAAGGCCGCGCTCCGCAAGCTGGAAACGATCAACGTCAAGATCGGCTATCCCGACAAATGGCGCGACTATTCCTCGCTTGAGGTGAAGGCGGACGACGCCTTCGGCAACCGCAAGCGCGAGAATGCCTTCCAGCGCGCGCGCGATCTCGTGCGTCTGGCCAAGGGCGCCGACCGCAACGATTGGGGCATGGCGCCACAGACGGTGAACGCCTACTACAGCTCGGTGTGGAACGAGATCGTCTTCCCCGCCGCAATCCTCCAGCCGCCGTTTTTCGACCTGAACGCCGACCCGGCCGTGAACTACGGCGGCATCGGCGCCGTCATCGGGCATGAGATGGGTCACGGCTTTGACGACCAAGGCGCGAAGTCGGACGAGAACGGCGTTCTGCGCAAATGGTGGAACGAAGAAGACGAACGCCGCTTCAAGGTTTTGGGCGACAGCCTGGCCGATCAATACTCGAAGTTCGAAGCGCTCCCCGGCCTCTTCGTCAACGGACGCCTGACGCTCGGCGAGAACATCGGCGACCTCGGCGGCCTCAACGTGTCCCTCGAAGCGTACAAGATCTCGCTCAAGGGCAGGGACGCGCCCGTCGTGGACGGCTACACCGGCACGCAGCGCTTCTTCCTAGGCTTCGGCCAAATCTGGCGCCAACTCATCCGCGAGGACGCGCTCAGAAACCAAGTCGTCTCCGACAGCCACTCGCCAGGCGAATTCCGCGCCAACGGCACGGTGCGCAACATGGACGAATGGTACGAAGCCTTCGACGTAAAGGAGAGCGACAAGCTCTACTTGCCGCCCGACCAACGCGTCCGCATCTGGTAGGAAGCTAGGGAAGGGGCGCCGTCGAGGCGCCCCTCTCACCGTTCCCGGATCTCGTAAGGCCTGTTCGCCGGCCCGCGCAGCTTGAATGCCGTCAGGCCGCCGAACACATGCCCTGCCACCGTCTGATAGCGCGCCAAGGTCAGCATCCGCGACCGTTCGGCGCGAAACCCGCGCGCTTCGAACT
>JAEUMM010000303.1 GCA_016792645.1 Alphaproteobacteria bacterium
GGCGATCAGCTTGAGTGCATCAATTGCGCGCTGTGCGTCGACGCTTGCAACGACGTGATGAAGCGCGTCGGGTTGCCGCGCGGGTTGATCGGCTACGACTCGCTCGGGCACATGGAGCAGAAGGCGCAGGGCGTGACCGCGCGGTACCGGTTCCTGCGGCCGCGCGTCGTCGTCTATGCGGTGGCGCTGGTCGCGGTGGCGGCGGTGATGCTGTTCGCGTTGAACACGCGGGCGACGATCGATCTCAACGTGCTGCGTGACCGCAACCCGACCTTCGTGCGGCTCTCCGACGGATCGGTGCGCAACGCCTATACGGTCAAGGTGATGAACCGCGCGAATGCGCAGCGCGACTTCACGCTGTCGATCGACGGGCCTAAGGGCTTCGACGTCAAGATTGTGGGCGTCGAGCAGGTGCGCCTGCCGATTTCGTTCGCCGTCGACAGCGACCGGTTGCGCACGTTGCGCGTTCTGGTGACGGTGCCGGCGGCGTCGCTGAAGGCGGAGTCGATGCCGATCACGTTCGCGGTCGCCGACGGCGCCGAAACAAAGTCGACCGAGACTGTTTTTCTTTCGGATGGAGACGAGCGATGACCTTCGAGCTGAAAGGCTGGCACGTGCTTGTCATGCTGTTGACGTTCTTCGGCATCACCATCGCCGTGAATGTTGTGTTTACGACCTATGCGCTGTCGACGTTTTCGGGCGAGGATGTGTCAAAGCCCTATCTGCGCGGGCTTGAGTACAACAAGACGCTCGCCGCGCGCGCCGAACAAGCGAAGCTGAAGTGGACGGCGTCGATCGACGTTGCGCGTGAGGGCGCGTCGGATGCCGTCATCACCGTATCGATTGCCGGTGCGGACGGTCAGCCTGAGGGCGGTCTTACGGTGACGGCGCTGTTGAAGCGGCCCACCGACGCCAATTTGGACAAGACGGTGACGCTCGATCCCTTGGGCGGCGGGCAGTATCGCGGACGCGTTAGCGATGTCGTGGCCGGACAGTGGGAGGTCATTGCGCGCGCCGGGACGGGCGATGTGCCGTCGTTCGAGGCGCAGCGGCGGGTGATGCTAAAATGACTGCGGCAACCTTCAGCCAGTCTTTGCGGATCGATCCGGCGCCGTTCGTGCGGCGTGAGCGCCAGGGTCTGTCGCGGCTTGAACTGGCGGTGAAGGGCATGCGCTGCGCGGGCTGCATGGCCAAGATCGAGCGCGGCGTCGGCGCGCTGCCGGGGGTCGAAGAGGCGCGGGTCAATCTGTCGTCGGCCAAGCTTGCCGTGCGCTGGCGCGAGGGGCGCACGTCGGCGGATGCGATCGTGGCGTGCGTCAACGCGCTGGGCTTCGAAGCGTTTCCATATGATCCCGATGCGGTGATCCGTCAGGACGACGAGGAAGGCCGCTTCTTGCTGCGCTGCCTTGCCGTTTCCGGATTCGCGGCGTCGAACGTGATGTTCCTGTCGATCTGCATCTGGGCGGGTCTCGACGGCGAGATGGGCGATGGCACGCGCTCGCTGCTGCATTGGATCTCGGGGCTGATTGCGATTCCTGCGGCGCTCTATGCCGGGCGGCCGTTCTTTCGCTCGGCGCTGGGAAGCTTGTCGCGCGGACAGGCGAATATGGACGTGCCGATCACACTCGGCATCTTGCTGGCGCTTGGCCTCAGTGTCTTCGAGGCGATTGTCGGCGGACGCTATGCGTATTTCGACGCTGCGGTGAGTTTGCCGTTCTTGCTGCTGATCGGGCGGTATCTCGATCATCTGTTGCGGCGCAAGGCACGCGCGGCGGCCTTGGATCTTGCCGCCATGCAGACCGGAACGGTCACGCGGCTTGCCGCAGACGGCCGCACGGAACCGGCTGCAGCGCGCGATGTCGTGCCCGGCGACCGGTTGCTGTTGGCGGTGGGCGACCGCGTGCCGGTCGATTGCGACGTCGAGGCGGGTTCGGGCGAGGTCGACGTCTCGCTTGTGACCGGCGAGAGCTTGCCGGTGGTGGTTGCACCCGGCGCTTCGATGAAGAGCGGTTCGCTTGTGATCGGGCGGCCGCTGACGGTGCGTGCGACGGCGCGGGTGCAGGACTCGCTCGTCGCCGAAATGGCGCGCTTGCTGGAGGCCGGGCAGCAGACGCGGGGCCGCTACGTGCGGCTTGCTGACCGGGCGGCGGCGCTTTACGTGCCGGTCGTGCATGGGCTTGCGGTTGCGGTGCTTGTCGGCGGGCTCGTATTCGGTCTTGGTTTTCATGCGGCGATCACGAACGCGATCGCGTTGTTGATCATCACGTGCCCCTGCGCCCTGGGATTGGCCGTGCCGGCCGTGCAAGTCGTGGCGACGAGCCGATTGTTTCGGGCCGGGCTGCTGGTCAAATCCGGCGATGCGTTGGAGCGACTCGCCGAGGCCGATGTCGCGGTGTTCGACAAGACCGGGACTCTTACGCGCGGGTATCCGGTGTTGACGAACGCGGCATCCATTTCGTGCGACGATCTGGAGACGGCGGCGTCGCTTGCGCGGGCGAGCCGTCATCCGTTGTCGCGCGCGGTGGCCGATGCGGCAGGCGCCGGCGTTCCCGCAGCGAATGTGCGCGAGGTCGCGGGCGACGGGCTTGAGGCCGCTGTAGACGGCGAGATCGTGCGTCTGGGACGTGCGATATGGGTTGGCGTCGATGCGTCGTTGTCCGGATCGACCAGCGAGCTTTGGCTGCGCCGCGGTCTGCGCGCGCCGGTGCGTTTCGACTTTCAGGATGTGCTGCGGTCGGACGCTGCGGCGACGGTGGCTGCGTTGAAGGTGCGCGGGCTTGAGGTCGAGATGCTGTCGGGCGACCGCGACGCGCCGGCGGCGGCAATTGCGGCGGCGACGGGCATCACGGCATGGCGCGGCGCGAATGATCCGAAGCAGAAGGCCGAGCGGTTGGAGCATCTGCGTGCTGAGGGGCGTCGCGCGCTGATGGTGGGGGACGGGTTGAACGATGCGGCGGCGTTGTCGCTGGCGCATGTGTCGATCTCGCCCGGCACGGCGGCGCAGGCGAGCCAAGCGGCGTCGGACATGGTTCTGCAGGGCGAAGGCTTGGCGCCGATCGCAGAGGCAATCGACGTGGCGCGCGGCGCGCGGCGGCTGGTGTTTCAGAATTTTGCGTTTGCGGCCGTCTATAATTTGGCGGCGGTTCCGCTGGCGGCTTTGGGTCTGGTCACGCCCTTGATCGCGGCGGTGGCGATGTCGGCGTCGTCGTTGATCGTCATGTTGAATGCGCTGCGTCTCTCGGCGCGGAGGTAGGCGATGGACGCGTTTCTTGTGCTGACCGTCGCTGCGATCGTTCTGGGCGGGCTTGGCGTGTGGCTCTTCTTCTGGACGTTGAAGAGCGGGCAGTACGACGATCTCGACGGGGCGGCGGAGCGTATCTTGATCGACGACGAGGAAGACTCAGCGCGCTGACGGCGCTTCGCCTTCGACGATCGTGCGGTAGGCGTGCCACGTGGCGTGGCCGATGAGCGGGAACACGACGATGAGGCCGAGGAACATCGTCGCGATCCCTGCGGCGGTGAGGACGGCGATCAACCATGCCCAGAGCAGCATGGGGCCCGGATTGTTCAAGACCACGCGCGCGCTGATGGCCATAGCTGTGAAAGCGTCGACGTCATGGCGCAGGAGAATGGGTACGGCAACGGCGCTGAGCGCGAAGACGATCAGCGCCAGCATGGCCCCGATCACCGTGCCGACGACGATCATCGTCAAGCCGGCCGGCGTCGTCAGTGCGAAGCGCACAAACTCGAACCAAGGCGTGTAGTCGCCGTAGGTGAAGAGCGCGTAGTTCAAGGTCGCTATGCGCAGCCACACGAGATAGATGAACATCAGCGTGAAGGCGAAATAGGCAAGTTGGATCGGCGCCGCCGGACGAAGCGTTAGGATGTCGCGCAAGGCGGCAGGCTCGCCGCGCTCGTAACGGCGGCTCATCTCGTAGAGGCCGATAGCGAGGACCGGGCCTACAAGCATAAAGCCCGCGGTCAGAGCCGGGACGAGCGCTTCAAGATCCAAGCTCCAAAGGCCGACGGTGAAGACCAAGCCGACGGCGACGAAAGCCGCGCCGTAACCGAGGCTGAGGACAGGATTGCGCCACGTGTCTCGCCAGCCGGCGGCGAGCCAGCCCCATGGATCGTCCATCGCCGGTGCGCTGATGCGCAAGCCGCCGAAGGCCTCGGTTGTCGAGGCCGAATGTGCCTTGGCCATTGTTGGTCCTTGAGGCGTTTTCTCCCAGCATCCAGCCTGGGGCCAGGTCTCGGCCACAGCCTTGATATGGATCAAGCTTCTATCACGTCCGCCGCTTCAAGCCATTCTGGCCGAGGCGCCAGAGAAGGGCGTCGATGCGGTCTTGGCCGAAGAAGGGCTCGCCTTTGAAGGCGAACGTGGGCACGCCCCAGTGGCCGGATTTGCGGTGGGCATCTTCGTTGTCCTTGATGATCGCTTCGTAGCGGTCGGAGTCTTTGCCGATGGCGGCGTCGAGTTCGGCGAGATCGACGCCGGCGCGCGCGGCCGCCTCGCTCAAGTGCGTGCCTTCGTGCCAGTTCTGCACGCGGCCGGAATAGAGCGTCGTCGACACCTCATAGATGAAAGGTAGGCCGCAACCGCGTTCGGCTGCGGCGACGCCAAGGCGTGTGAGGCGGTGAATGTGGGGCTGCTGTTTCGACACTTCGCCGGTTTGCAGATCCATGAGAATCGGATCAGGGCGCGGCCACATGAAGGGCGTGTCGTGTCTCTCAGCTTCGCGAATCACGTCGCGCACGAGATAGGGCAGCCACATCGGATTGGCGTTTTTGAACCAACCGTCGAGTCGAACGGCGATCGGATAGACGGGCCTCACAAAAAATTTGAGATCCCACTCCTTCTCGAGTGCAACCATTCGCGGCGTGGCCAAGTACGAGTATGGCGAGCGGAACGAAAAAAACACATCGATTGGGAGAGTCATCGCTTCACACCGTTTTCGCCGCGTTGGGGAATTCGTCTATAGGCGCGAAAGGCATTTCCTAGTTAATCGAGAATGGGTGCGACCACAAATTGCAGCGGGCCGCAACTCATGGCCCGTGAGGGGCTGTGTATTGCCAGTTGGGCGTGCGCGCGCAGAGGTTGCTCCTCTTCGAGTCAGCTGTGCGAAACATCGCCTAACATCATGTGTTTATAACGGATTTCTACTGTGGCGCGCTTGACACTTGTTGGGGGCGTGGCACTGAATGCGCGGCATGTTTCGATCGCCAGTTTCAGCAAGGAATGCGGTCAGCTTGGTCTACTTCAGTTTGTATCGCCGCCGTCAGTCGAGGGAACTCATGCAGCGGAATCGCACCTCCGATGAGGCTCGTCCCAAGAGTTTGGGGCGGCGCCTTTCATCCCTCGCCCGTGGCTCTCTGCTTGCCGCGGCGGCGGTCTGCGCGATGTCGACGGTCATGCCGGCGCGCGCCGATGTCGCCGAATGCGAACGCTCCTATCAGTTGGGCCGCAAAGACGAAGCGATTCGCTTGTGCCGCCGCGCGGCGTGGCAAGAGAACGACTTCTTCGCGCAGGTGAAGCTGGGCGACATCTATTCGGCCAAGCGCGACGACGACAAAGGCTACTACGATCCGGTCGAGGCGTTCGTTTGGTATTTCCTCGCCGGACGCAACTCGGCGATCTTCGATCACATGCATCTCGATCCGGCGGCCGATGCCGTCGTCAGTCGCTTGGTGGGCGCCGATACCGATTCGCGCGGCATCTACCGCAACCTTCTCCAAGACGAACGCATCGACGCGCGCAATCGCGTCACTTACATCGAAGCTTGCCGCGGCGGCGAAGGGTTCATTCTCCTCGGGCAATTGCACGATCCGTTCATCGCGCAGCGCCACCAGGGCAGCCAAGGCGCGCCGCTGACGGGCGTGACCGATCAACCGTACTGGCGCCGCCCGGTCGGACGCGGCAGCGGGCTGTTGCCGCCGCGCTCGACGCCGGCGCCGTCGCCCTATCCGTCGTCGTCGAGCTCGGGTTATCCGGGCTCGAGCTCGTCGCGTTTCGGCGCCGACTTTTGGGGCAACAAGCTCTGCAACAACAGCGAATGGCTGGGGTGGATGACGCCGTCGAGTTCGTGCTCGCGCTATTCGACGGGCGACGGCACGAGCAGCGTGTTTCCGACCAGCGTGATCGAGTCGATGGTTTTCTATCAACTTGCTGATCGCGCGGGGCATCCGATCGCCAAGACTTATATCGAGGCGTTGAAGAACTGGCCGTCGGACTATTCGAACGGCAGCGACACCAAAGGCGGTCAGGCGCCGGACGTGCTGGCGAAGGCGAAGGCGCAGCGTTGGTTGGCGCCGTTCGAGTTCTACGCGGCCGAGACGCGGTATCGCGGCGAGACGCCGTCGGGTCTCGTGCATAGCGACGAATGCACGATCAATGCGCGTCGTGCGCAGGCGCTGGCGCTGGGCGAGCGGTTGATCCCACATCCGATCCGCAAGGATCTGCTGCAGTTCCTCGGCTTCTTCCGCGGCGATAACGCGATGCCGCGGGCGATCTCGAAGTATCAGGATTTCCTGGGTGATCCGCAGACCGGGCAGTTCACGCCGGTTCAGCTGACGCGCTTGGTGCAGATCGGCGCGGTGCGCGGCTATGCGCGGGCGCAGCGCGTGCTGGGCATCATGTATGTCAAAGGCGTCGGCGTGGTGACGGATTATGTGCGCGCCGAGAAATGGTTGCTCGCGGCAGCCGAGCAAGGCGACGGCGAGGCGATGTACGCGCTCTCCGAGCTCTATACGCAGGGCGCGGACGGCGTGGAGAAGTCGGAAGACCGGGCAAACCGCTTCCGTCAAGGCGCGGCGTCGGCGGGCTTCCAGCCGGTGAAGGCGGAGTTCCTGCGCATTCTGGAATCGGCACCGTCGGCGCAGCCTAAGAGCGACGAGTGCAAGACACGCCGCTGCCGCCGCGAGCGTGAACGGCAGCAGCAGCAGCAAGAGCAGGACGAAACGGACGATAGCGGGATGCCGCCGTCGTGATTGGTCGGGTCAAGGTGAAGAACATGCGGGACAGGTTCGGCGTGACAGGGCTTACGCGCCTCTTTGCTGCGGCGGTGCTGGCCGCGGGCGCGTTGTTTGCTCTGGCGGGCAGCAATGCCGTTCAGGCCTATAGCGGCGCGCAAGCCGAGGCTCAGTCGGATCCGCGTTCGGTTGATCCGTACAGCTTTCCGAACATCGATTTGTGCTGCAAGACCCCGAAGAAGAAAAAGAAGCCGCGTCGGCGCGGCGGTTACGGCGGTGGCGGCTACGGCGACAACGGCGACTATGGGGATTACGACGACGGCGACTACAGCCATCGCAACGGCCGGGCCGTGCGCGTCAGCTGCGGCGCGCCGCAGCGTTACTCCTATTCGTCGATCAGCGAGGCGTTGGAACATGTGCGCGAAGGCGGGCGGATCGTCGTTCGTCCCGGCGCGCCGTGCGACGTCTCAGGATTGACCATCGATCAGGGCATCACGATCGAATCGGACGACTATGAGTATGGCGGGCGGGCCGATCTGCGCGGCAACGGCGAGTGCGTTTCGATCTCGCCGTCTTACGCGAGCTCGGTGGTGTCGTTCCGCGGCGTCGACATCGACGGCTGCTTGACGCTTCAACATGGCCGGCTCGACTTCAAGGAAGTGAACCTGGCTTCGCGCAGCAGCGACGACGCGGTGCGCATCAACGGCGGCACATTCTCTTCGACGGACTCGACGATCCGCGCGCGCGGCACGGCGATCAATGCGAAGCGCGGCGTGATGGTCTCGCTCACCGGCGGCGGGTTTGCGAGCGGCGCGCGGGCGGAGCACGTGATCCGGCTGGAAGTCGACGGCGCCAATTTGCAGAACACGATGATCAAGGGCGGCGTGACGGGCGTCTATGTCGGGATGCAGGGACGCTATCCGGTGACGTTCAGCCGCGTGCAGGTCGTGCGCGGCGAGGCGAGCGAGATCTATCAGATCGGTCCCGGCAAGGCAGGCATCGTGATCGGCGGTTCGGCGCCGGGCGATGATCTGCCGTCGCTGCCCAATCTTCCGGGCACGTCGGTTTCGATCGAGGGCGGCGTGGTCGGCGGTTATGTCGACGGCATCGTCTTCAGCTCGGGCGTCCGGGGTGCGGCGAAGGGCGTCAATATCGTCCATCCGGGGCGCGGCATCGTCGTCGAAGCCGGTGCGGCCGTGGATTTGCGCGAAAACAAGATCACGCACGCCAAGCGTACAGGGATTCACCTTGCCGGCGGCGCCTCGGGTTCCGCTTCGTTCAACGACATCCAGTGCGACGACGGCCATTGCGTCTGCTATGACGGCGAATGCACGTCGCGGTCGGATCGCGAGTTCGGGCGTGGCGCGTTCCGCATGAGCGGCACGCGTTGCGACGACTGATCGGGCGGGCCGCAGCTATGGGTGCAGTGATGGCGGAAAGAGATCACAAGCTGATCAGCACGCCTGTGTCCGTCAACGACGGGTTCAAGCGGGCAGACTCGCAGACATGGTTCGTGCTGCTGATCGCGGCCGCCGTCGCCGTCGTTATCGTGCTGATCATCGAACTCACCGTCGAAAAGCCCAGCGTGCGCTGGCCGCAATCGCCGACACAGGCGCCGGCCCCGGCGGCCGCACCGGCATCGGACGAACCACGCACATATGACGTTGCGCCGCCCAGCGCCGTTCCACCGCCGGGTTGATCGACAATGGCAAACGGGAACGGCAACAAACAACGGCGGGCGGAGAATGACGACCGTGACGATCGGCGCAGGGGTGGGGACATGGGCAAACGCCTGATCGAATACGCGCTGGTGATCCTGGTCGCGATCATTGTGTCGATGCTGCTTATCTATCTTCTCTTTCCGAAGAACACGACCTGCACGAACTGCGTCGTGTCGATGCCTCAGGTGCGCGCGGAATGCGACAAACAGTTCTTCGCGTCGGGCCAGCGCGCAAAGCAACTCGATGCCGGCGCGGAGGACGAGTTCCTGGTCGCGTATGTGGAGAATCCGGTCGATCCGAATTCGGGCAGCAGCGGGTACACGCCGCCGTCAAGCTATCCGGGCGCGCCGAGTTCGGCGCCGCCGCCGCGCGGTCCCGGCTTCGTCATGGTGCGGGCGCAGCCGCAGTTCGGCTACGACTACTCCGGCAACCAAACGTCAAGCTACAGCTCGACCGACACGTCGAACACCGCGCCCGAGACTCTGTGGGAAGACGTGACGGTGACGGTTGCGCGCTATGTCAATCCGCTGCGCAACGACGCGGCGTGCGGCGGTCAGATGGCGCTGCGCTTCCGCGAGGGGCGGTTTGAGACCTACTGCGAGATGCCGCACAAGTTCTCGCCGGAAGACGGCGGACAGGCGACGTACCGCATCTTCGTGCGCAACGAGAGCAGCGTGCCGCTGGAGTACTGCATCGTCACGAACTGCGACGCCTCTGCGCCTTACGGCCAGGGCATGCTGTGCCAAGTGGAACAGCCGCCTGCACAATAACGACACTCGTGTGACGGGACGCACGGCGATTCGTCCGTAAGGCGAGCGTTGCGCGCCCGCGGACTGCGCTGGCGCGAGGCCGGTGCGGCAGAGATGCCTCGTGTTCCCGTGAAAGATTGCCGGGCGCGCGCAAAGAGTCTATTTTTTCTTGGCTGGGTTTTTCTTTTGTGGACCAGTCTTGTCTCAATCAACTGAGCGGGATGCCGTGCCACGGTAGCCGAAAGGGAGTGCAGATGAACAAGCAAGTCACTCGTATGGCGTTGTCGGCGGTCACCTTGGGCCTGATGTCGATGGCCGCTGTTGGGGCGGCCAACGCCGCCGGTACCGAAAAAGCCGAGGTCGCGGTGAAGGGTGCGATCGGCGTCAAGCAGAACGGATTTCAAGCTCAGAACCTGGGCGGGGAAACGGATCGAATCGTTCAGCTGGCGGTGAGTGCGCCGTCCGATGCCAGCGAATACACGATGTCTCTGACCGACCCGCGGAAGGAGAAGGTGCTTGTGGTTGTCGCCACGGGCGCGATGAAGACGCTGAAGATGACATCGGTCGGAACGGGTGCGGTTCTGGGGCAGTGGGCGATTACGCCCACGACGTCGCCCGCGGACATTTCCAAGATCTCCCTCCAGATCGAGCAAGCTTTTGGCGCGACGCCGGCCAGCGGGCCGACGGGCATCGCCAAGGGGACCGAGAACGGCAGGAGAAATTAATCGGCGTGTGATGGGCGGCAGGTCGTTTGGGGCTTGCCGCCGTTCTTTCATTGTTGGGGGGAAAATGGTGAAGGCTTGGGGGGGCACAATTGTGCTCGCGCTGGCGATGATGCTGGCGACGACCGGTGTGGCGAGCGCAGATGTTCAGATCTGCAACAAGACGAGCTATTCGACGCTGTCGATGGCCGTCGTGGGCAACGTGACGACGCCGTATCGGACTAAGGTTGCGGCCGGCTGGTGGAATATCGACAGCGGCACTTGCAAGGTCGTGCTGGAAGGCAACTACACCGGCGATACGGTCTATTACTTCGCCTATTTCGGCAATATCGACAATCTTTGGATCGAGGATCGCGACTACGCGCCGGTCTGCGTTCCGGCCGATGCGTCGAAGTTTACGCGGTACGGATCGGCAAGGGATCTTCAACCCCCTTGTCCGAGCGGTTACATCGCCAGAAACTTCTATGCCATCGAGGTGGATGCGCCGACCTTCACAATCAACCTCGTGTCCGGCTGATCCGGCGCACTTTGTTCGCTCTGCGGGCGCCTTTAGTGCGCCCGCAGCAAACCCTCACGCGGTTTTCTATTCATTTGCGCTAGCGCGACGGCGTCGGAGCCGGCAGGGAGTTGCAGCCGTTCCGACGTGTCGTTCGCCGCGCGCCACACCGCCTCTGCCACGTCAGCTTCCGTTGTGATCATCGCCGGTTTCTCAAACGCGGCGAAGATGGGTTGCGCGAACGCGGCGTAGGCGTCGGGGATCAACTCGTCGACGCGCAGGTCGGTGTTCTGCGCAAGGCGCGTAGCCCGGTTCGACCAGTTTGAGACGAATGCCGAAGCCCTTCAGTCGTCGATGCGTGGATCTGTGGCGGTGCGTCCGAGCAACCGCGTCCGCAGATCGTCGGTATGGCCGACATAGTGCTCGTTTGGAAACGCGAGGCTTGTCAGCAGATAGACGTAGGTCACCGGAGAGGGTCCGCCTTCGCCAAGGCTACGGCGGACAGCCTTCGCCATTACTGCTCTGCCTGGCCTGCCAGCCGTAGCCTTGGCGAAGGCTGGTGCACCCAGCACGACTCGAACGTGCGACCTCTGCCTTCGGAGGGCAGCGCTCTATCCAACTGAGCTATGGGTGCTTTGACGCCAGGGTGGGGAAAGTAGCGAAACTCCCTCGCGCACGCAAACGTGGGGCGTTTCCGGGCGTGGCGCGCGGGGCCAAGGTGCGGTATTGGATCGGCCGAACCTCCATCGATCGAAATTGTCATGAACACACCAGCTCCCGAAGTCATTGTGGTCGAGAAGCGGCGCATCGCCTGTGACGGCGGCGGCGGGGCGCT
>JAEUMM010000309.1 GCA_016792645.1 Alphaproteobacteria bacterium
CTGCGCCGCACCGGCTGGGGTCTTGTCGTCATCAATGGCGGGAAACTTAGTTTCGAGGGCTGCGGCGTGGTGACCTCCGACGCGGACCGCTCGCTCGCCGAGCGTCTGGTCGAACTTTACGACGGGATCGCCAAAATCATCGAAGTCATGCGCCCCGACGTTGCCGCGGTGGAGCAAACCTTCGTCAACAAGGATCCCGTCGCCACGTTGAAGTTGGGCCAGGCTCGTGCCATTGCGCTCTTGGTGCCGGCGCGTGCGGGCCTGGAAGTCGCCGAATACGCGCCGAACCAAGTCAAGAAATCCGTGGTCGGCGTCGGCCATGCCGAGAAGGATCAAGTGCACGCGATGGTCAAAATCCTCCTCCCCCATTCCGACGCAAAGACGCCCGACGCCGCCGACGCGTTAGCCATCGCCATCACTCACGCCCACTTCGCGGAGTCGAACGGCCGCATGCAGGCCCTGATGGCGAGGGCACGATGATCGGGAAACTCACCGGCCTGATCGACGAGATCGGCACCGACTTCGCCGTCATCGATGTCGGCGGCGTGGGTTATGTCGTCCACTGCGCGGCGCGCGTGCTGTCGGCGCTCCCACAGCCGGGCCAGCGCGCCTCGCTGTTCGTCGAAACCCAAATGCGCGAGGACGCGATCAAACTCTTCGGCTTCACGACCAGTGAAGAGCGCGAGTGGTTCCGCCTGCTCCAAACCGTGCAAGGCGTCGGCGCCAAGGTCGCCCTCTCCATCCTCAGCACGCAAACGATCCCGGACCTCGCGCGCGCCGTCGCTTTCGAAGACAAAGCCCAAGTCGGCCGCGCCCAAGGCGTCGGCCCCAAACTTGCCGCTCGCATCGTCGCCGAACTGAAGGATAAGGCGGCCGCAATCTCGGCCCCCCTCCACGTCGCCCAAGGCGCCGTCGTCAACCTCACGCGCCCCGCAGGTGCCGCAGCCGAAGCCGTGTCCGCCCTGGTGAACCTCGGCTACGCCCAAGCCCAAGCCAGCCAAGCGATCGCCACCGTCGTCGCCCGCGAAGGCAAAGACCTGCCGCTGCAAGCCCTCATCCGCGAAGGACTACGCGCCTTGTCGAGCGCCGCATGAGCGCCGCACCAACATTAAAGGTCGTCAAGCCCGGCCATGACGAATTGAGTTTGCGCCTGGCATTGTGGGGACACGCCGAATGACCAAACCCAACCGCCTCATCACGCCCGAAACGCGCGACGACGACGCGGGTGAGGCCTCGCTCCGCCCGCTCACCCTCGCCGAATTCATCGGCCAGGATCAGGCGCGTTCGAACCTGAAAGTCTTCATCGACGCCGCACGCGGCCGCAACGAGGCCCTCGACCACGTCTTGCTCGCAGGCCCCCCGGGTCTCGGCAAAACGACGATGGCCCAAATCGTCGCCCGCGAACTCGGCGTGAACTTCCGCTCGACATCGGGCCCCGTGATCGCGCGCGCCGGCGACCTCGCCGCCGTCCTCACGAACCTCCAGCCGCGCGACGTCCTCTTCATCGACGAGATCCATCGCCTGAACCCAGCGGTCGAAGAGATCCTCTACCCCGCGATGGAGGATTTCCAACTCGACCTCATTATCGGCGAAGGGCCGGCCGCCCGCACGGTGAAGATCGACCTCGCCCCCTTCACGCTCGTCGGCGCGACGACGCGCTCGGGCATGATCACAAAGCCCCTGCGCGACCGCTTCGGCATCCCGCTGCGGCTCGAGTTCTACAAAGTCGAAGACCTGATCCAAATCGTGAGCCGCGGCGCGCGCATCCTGCAGCTCGCGCTCACCCCCGAAGCCGCGCGCGAGATCGCGGCCCGCTCGCGCGGCACGCCCCGTATCGCCGGAAGGCTCCTACGCCGCATCCGCGACTTCGCCGCGGTGGCGAAGATGGCCAAGGTCGACGCCAAAGCCGCCGACGAAGCGCTCACGCGTTTGGAAGTCGACAAGAGAGGCCTCGACAATTTCGACCGCCGCTACCTGAAGATCATCATCGACAACTACAACGGCGGCCCCGTCGGCGTGGAAACACTGTCGGCCGCCCTCGGCGAACCACGCGACGCGCTCGAAGAAATCATCGAACCCTTCCTTCTCCAGGAAGGCTTTGTCCAACGCACCCCGCGCGGCCGCATGGCGGCAGGCATGGCCTACACGCATCTAGGTTTAACCGCGCCGAAACAAATCGCGCAGCAAACCCTGTTCGACACCGCGCGCGACGAGGACGCCGATGTCTGAACGCGCCAGCATGGGCCGTTTCGATGGCAAGACCCACATCCTGCCGGTGCGCGTCTATTACGAAGACACCGATGTGTCCGGCATCGTCTATCACGCCAACTACCTGCGCTTCCTCGAACGCGGCCGCAGTGAGGCGCTACGCCTCGCCGGCATCCATCACATGGTGATGTTGGCGAACGAAGAGCCGATCGCCTGGACCATCCGCCGCATCGAGCTCGACTACGCGAAGGCGGCCCGCCTCGACGACGACCTCGAGATCCACACGCGCTACCGCACGATGACGGGCGCGCGCCTCGCCGGCGAACAATGGGTGAAGCGAGCGGGCGTCGATCTGGTGATGGCCAAAATCGAAGCCGCCATCATCACCATGACCGGCAAACCCCGCCGCATCCCCGAGGACGTCCGCCTGAAGCTCGCGCCGTACCTGGACTAAGCGCTTACCACCGGTAAGCGACGCCCACGCCGACGATCAGCGGGTTGATGTCGACGTCCGCTTCAACCGGCCCCAACGTCGTGTCGAGGCGCACGTCGGTGTTGATCCAGACTTTCTTCACGTCGACGTTGATCGACCAGTGCTCGTCGATCGGGATGTCGAACCCCGCCTGCAGCGCGAACCCGACGCTGGAATCGAAGTCGGCGTCGAGGATCGCGGGATCCGCGTCGTCGTGCCCGAAGAACATCGTGTAGTTCACGCCGGCGCCGATATACGGACGGAAGTCAGGATCGTCCGGCTGAAAGTGATACTGCACGGTCAGCGTCGGCGGCAGCAGCCACACTTCGCCGATGTCCAGCCCCGTGGGCGTATGCGTGATCTCGTGCGGCGTGACCGCCAAAATGAGCTCGGCCGCCCAGTGTTTGTCGAAGAAGTAGGTGATGTCGAGTTCAGGGACGAACTGATCCTCGATGTCCAGATCGCCGCCCAACACCGTCACCGACGCATCTTCGTCCGGCAACACGGCGAGCAAACGACCCCGCACCAGCCACGGCCCTTGTTCCGCATGCGCGGCTTGCGGTACCGCAATCGCGGCGACGGACGCGGTCAACGCGCCGGCCAAAGTCGCCGCCGCCAACAGTCGATTGGTCATGAAACGCACTCCACCCCGAGGGACATGAATCAGCTGGACCCGAGGTGAGTGCTAAGCGACGCCGGCAACCGCCTCGTTGATACAAGTCAAGCGCGCCATTGCCTTGGGTGCGGCGTGTTGTCCGCTCAACGGCCAATGGCGAACCTAATCGTTACGTTTCGATTTTCTTGTTCGGGCAGCTGCGCTTGTCTAGACTTTGTTGGCAAGTCTTGGGGAGAGATCATGCGTCGGCTGTTGTTTCTTGCTTTGCTGGCGACTGCCGGTGAGGTCCACGCGCAAGCCGCGCCCGACTTGGCGCCGGTGAAATGCGCCTGGGGTACCTTCACGCCGCAGCAGCAACAGGCCCTTCGCAACTCCGTCGCGATCGACAATTCCAGGCCGGACGCCATCTACTACAAGCACGATCGGCCAACTCAGCATGAGACGGCAAAGGCGGCCACGGCCTGCAGGCTCGAATACACGGCGGTTCAACTCGACGACCTCTCGCAGGCGCTCGGTTACAAGGCGCGCGAAGAAGTCGCTCGCATGGGGCTCGCGGCCCGCGGCGTTATCAAGCCGCACATTGTCGACCGTGCCGTCGACAACATGGAGGACGAGCGTCGCGCCGAAATCGGCAACACGTTCGCATGTCCCAGCGCCAGAATGGACGGCGCCTGGGATCGCTCTTTGATCAGTGCGATCCGCCGCACCGGAACGAAGGCGGTAGACGGCCCCTCGGTCGCCTATGTCGGCATGGCGATGTACGCGATCATGGCGCAAGAAGGATTTGTGCGCCGTATCCTCGGCACCAATCCGCCGTGCCCGCCCCCGCAATAGTCAAACGCCGCAGCGTTTGCCTTCGATCTTCGCGCCGTCGCTGAGCCGCGTGAGCGTCATCGCGTTGCCGCCGCGCGAGGTGATGCGGAATTCGATCAGCTCCGCCTCCTCGCGCCGATCGGCTTCTTCGCTGATATCGGCGGCAATGATGACGAGCCTCGGCCCGCTCTCGTCGAGCGCCCACAAGCCCTGGCCCCATTCGTCGTACGAAGCCTTGCCGTCGCGCTCGAGTTTCATGCCGTAGCCGCTCGCGCATGAGCCGTCGAAAGACCATGTGCCCACGATCCAAGGCCGCGCATCCGTCGCCGTCGGCGGTCGCGCTGCGGCGCTGGCGGCGAAGACTGCCCCGGTAACGGCGATGACGACCAAAGCGCCGCGCATGAAACCTCCGTAATCTGGCACGAAGCGAACCCTGCGCGCGGCTGTGACGGCGTGCAAGTTTTCCGTGCATCTGACCTGCAAAAAAGCACAGGAGAATCAATCCGAAACGCGATGAAGCTTCCGTCATTTCGCCGCGCGCCTCTGGCCATAGGCCCCCGTTCGGGTTAGGGAAGTCGCAAGGGTTTGGGCACAAGTGCGGCGGCGCGTCACAAGTGGTGCGCGCTTGCGCCCAAATTTCGACACGTTGCACCGTTCAAGTCGCGCGAAATTCCTGAAGGGCCTCAAGGTCTTGAGGGCAGGTGCCGGGCGCGGACCGTACGAGGGGAATTCGTTGATGGAAGTATTTGCGCTCGCGCTGGTTCACGACGCGATAGCGATGGCAAAGCCGCTGTTCGCGCTTGCCGATCATCTCACGCACTTGGCCGACAGTGTTCAGGGCCCCTCGGCGGCCCCCGTCGACCCGGCACCGCAAGCAATCCCGTTGACCGATCCGTCGGGCGCGCCAAGCAAAGGCGGCGATGCCGGCGGCGTTGTCATCGACATGTCGCCGTGGTCGCTCTTCATGAAGGCCGACATCGTCGTCAAGGCGGTGATGGGCATTCTCCTGATCTGTTCGTTCTGGTCGTGGGCGATCATCCTGGGCAAGTGGACGCGGCTGGGCAGCGTGCGCAGCGCCGCCGACAAGTTCGAAACCATGTTTTGGTCGGGCCGTTCGCTCGACGACGTCTACGCGCAACTTCAAGCGCGTAACGACCATCACCCGATGGCGCACGTCTTCGTCGCCGGCATGCGCGAGTGGAAGCGTTCGTTCGAAGCCGGCCACGTCTCCGCCGGCATCCTGCCCGGCGTGAAGGACCGCATCGCCCGCGTCATGAACGTCGCCATCAACCGTGAAGTCACGCGCTTGGAATCCTCGCTGGGCTTCCTCGCCACCGTCGGCGTCAACGCCACCTTCATCGGTCTCTTCGGCACGGTCTGGGGCATCATGAATTCCTTCCGCCAGATCGCGGCCAGCCACGACACGTCGCTTGCCGTCGTCGCCCCGGGCATCGCCGAGGCGCTGTTCGCGACCGCGATGGGCCTCGTCGCGGCGATCCCGGCGTCGGTCGCCTACAACCACCTCTCCTCCGCGGTCGGCCGCATGGCCTCGCGCCTCGACAGCTTCTCCGACGAGTTCGCCGCCATCCTTTCGCGCCAACTCGACGAGAAGGCGCGCTGATATGGCCGGTGTGATCAACGGCAACGGTGGAGGCAGGCGCGGCGTACGCGTCCGCATGCGCCCGAATTCGGACATCAACATCACGCCCATGGTCGACGTAATGCTGGTGCTGCTCATCATCTTCATGGTGACAGCGCCGCTTCTCACCGCGGGCGTTGCCGTCGATCTGCCGAAGACGCGCGCCCCATTCTTGTCGCAAGACAAAGAGCCGCTGACGATCACGATCGAAAAGGACGGCAAGGTCTTCCTGCAGGAAACGGAAGTAACCGCAGCCGAGTTGGTGCCTCGCCTGACCGCCATCGCCGAGAACGGCTACGACCAGCGCATCTTTGTGCGCGGCGATAAATCGGTCGACTACGGCACGGTGATGCAAGTGATGGGCGAGCTGAACGCGGCGGGCTTCCGCCGCATCGGTCTCGTGACAGAGCCCCCGCGTGGCGAGAGCAAGAAGAGCAAATAACCACCGGCCGCCCGAACGGGACTCGCTCTTAGGTGCGGGCGTCCTGTCGGCGGTCCTGCACGCGGTCGCGATCGTCGCGGCCGTGGTCGTGTGGCCGTGGGTTGCGCCGCCCGTCGCGTTGCCCTCCGACATCGTGCCGGTCGACATCCTGACCGTCGCCGAACAAACCGACATCATGGCGCAGCAGGAGACGAAAGAGCCGCCGCCGCCCGATCCGCAGCCATTGGCGATGCCGCCGATCGAGACCACGCCGCCGCCGCCAGAAGAGCCCCCGCCGCCGCCCGAACCGGACGACCAAGCGCCTGCGCTCGAACCGGAAGAAAAGCCGCCGGAGCCCGAGCCGCCGAAACCGCAACCGCCGCAGCCGCGTTTCGCGTTCGCGCAGCCGCGCATGAAACCGAAGCCCGAACCGAAGAAGCAGGAGTTCGATCTCTCCCAGATCGACAAGGCGATCGAGCGCGCCGAGAAACAGCAGCCCAAGCCCGATGCGCCGCCGCCGCAAGCGGCAAAGCAGACGACGAAGGGCGCGGGCGCCCAATCGGCGATGACGATGAGCGAAATCGACGCTCTACGCTCGCAAATGTCGAAATGCTGGAACATGCCCGCGGGCGCACCGGATCCGACCGCGCTGATTCTGCGCGTCAGGGTTTTCTTCAACGAAGACGGAACCGTCGCATCAGCGCCACAATTGGTTGATCAAGGTCGTTTGGGCGATCCCTACTTCCGTGCCGCGGCGGATGCTGCTATTCGCGCAGTCCACATGTGCGGCCCCTACAATCTGCCGCCCGAAAAATACGCCAGTTGGAATGAAGTCGTGATCACCTTCGACCCCAGTCAGATGGGTTACTGAAGGTCTCGCCGACGAAATCTGAATGAGGATGATGATGAAGCGATCGAACATTCTTGCACGTTCTATCTTTGCGGCCTTGTTTGCGCTTGGCGGTCTCGCGGCCCCGGCATACGCGGCGCTTGAGATCGACTTGACCAAGGGGGTGGTTCAGCCCATCCCGATCGCCATCGCCGACTTCTTGGGCGCGAACCCGCGCGACCAGCAGACGGCGGCCGACGTCGCAGGCGTCATCCGCGGCGATCTCGAACGCTCGGGCCTCTTCGCACCGCTCGACCCGCGCTCGCACATCGAAAAGATCGCCAACTTCTCGTCCTTCCCCCGCTTTGGCGACTGGCGCACGATCAAGGCGCAAGGCCTCGTCACCGGCCAAGCGACGCGCCTGTCGGACGGTCAGCTGCAGGTCGACTTCCGTCTCTGGGACATCTTCGCCGAACAGCAGATGATCGGCATGAGCTTCAAGACGACGCCGGAGAATTGGCGCCGCCTGGGCCATCTGGTTGCCGATGCCATCTATGAGCGTCTGACCGGCGAGAAAGGCTACTTCGACACCCGCGTCGTCTTCATCTCGGAATCCGGTCCGCGCACGAAACGCCGCTATCGCCTTTCGATCATGGACCAGGACGGCGCCAACCCGTCCTTCCTGACCGGCGGCGATTACATCGTGCTCTCGCCGCGCTTCTCGCCGACGACGCAAGCCATCACCTATATGTCGTATGAGCGTCAAACGCCGTCGGTCTTCGTCTTCGACCTGCAGACGGGTCAGCGCGAAGTCATCGGCCAATACGCCGGCATGACCTTCGCCCCGCGCTTCACGCCCGACGGCAATCGCGTGGTTTTCAGCTACTCCCGCGACAACAACGTCGACGTCTATGTCGCCGATCTGCGTTCGCGCCGGCCGCAACGTCTGACCTCCGACCCGGGCATCGACACATCGCCGTCGTTTGCGCCCGACGGTTCGCGGATTGTCTTCAACTCGGACCGTGGCGGCTCGCCGCAGCTCTACGTCATGAACGCCGACGGCTCCGGCCAAAACCGAATCTCCTTCGGCCAGGGTCGGTACACGACGCCCGTGTGGAGCCCGCGCGGCGATCTCATCGCTTTCACGCGTCAAGCCGGTCAGTCCTTCTCGATCGGCGTCATGCGGCCGGACGGGCAGGGTGAGCGCATCCTGACGACGAGCTTCTCGGACGAAGGTCCGACATGGTCGCCGAACGGCCGCGTGATTCTCTTCACGCGCACAACTGCAGGTCGCGGTGGCGCGGGCGGCGGCTCGTCGATTTGGTCGGTGGACCTCACCGGACAGAATCTGCGCAAGGTTCTGACGCCCGGCGAAGCCTCGGATCCGGCATGGTCGCCGCTCAATCGCTAAGCTTTTGCGACAAGTTTGACCGATGTCACGCGCGGATTAACACGGATTTAGACATAAATTCCGCGCCTGCGCTTGACGGTCCACTTGCGCACCGATAACGCAAGAGAGCAAAGTCGTAATGAGTGGCCTATAAATTATGGGTCCGCGTCACGTGGTGAGGGAGTAGCGGGATGATTCGCGTCACAACGACGATCAAGTTCGGTGCAGTTTTGTTTGCGGCGGCGTTGCTCGCTGCATGTTCGTCAACGAAGGAAGAAGCGCCGGTGCCGGTCGCGTCTGGGCCGTCGTCGACCATCACGCCGGGTTCGGCGGAAGACTTCCGCGTCAACGTCGGCGACACGGTCTTCTTCGAAACGGATCAGCATTCGATCCGCCCCGACGCACAGTCCGTGCTGCAAAAGCAGGCTGCGTGGCTGAAACAGTATCCGCAGACGAAGCTGCTGGTCGAAGGCCACGCCGACGAGCGTGGCACGCGCGAGTACAACCTCGCGCTCGGCGATCGCCGCGCTTATGCGGTGAAAGAGTTCCTGGTCTCGCTCGGCGTCGACGCCGCGCGCCTTCAGACCAAGAGCTACGGCAAGGAACGCCCGACCTGTACCGAATCGGACGACAGCTGCTGGCAGCAAAACCGCCGCGGCTACTCGGTCCTGGCCGGCGGCCCAGGCTCGTAAGCGTCACAAGCATCGGACGAAATTGAGCCTGCGCTTCTCCTGAGAGGGGGAAGCGCAGGCTTTCGTTCATCTGGTCGCATGGGGCTGCGGGTTTCCGCCGCGGTGCATCGCCGCCTGGGTGACTGGGAATTCGCGCGCGCCGCCCCTTTCATTTTTGCCCGCGCTGCCTCAATTTCGTCACCCGGCCGGGTGATCACGGGACATGTCCTAAAGGGCCGAAGTAGCGCGAGCGGAGTTCAACGCATCATGACGCAGTCGTCCTCGAAGAATTGGTGGCGCAGCGCGGGCCTCGCGACGGCGCTCGCGCTCTGCCTCGTGCCGACGGCGTCGCAAGCCCAGGATGTCGACGAACTCGCCGACAAGATCGACCGCATCGAGCGCGATCTCCGCGATCTGCAGTTTGAAGTTCACAAAGGGAACCCGCCGGCCGAGTCCGGCGGCTTGGCGGGCGGCCCGCCCGGTGGTGTCGGCGGTGGCGGCGCGCGCATCAACGATGTCGAAAATTCACTCCGCGAATTGCGCGGCCAAGTCGAAACGCTGACGTTCCAAGTACGTCAGCTGACCGAGCAATTGGACATGGCGCGCCGGGAATCGAATTATCGCCTCGGCGCCCTTGAAGGCGGCGCGCCGGCAGGCACGTTTGCAACCCCGCCTGCCAACACGCTGAACCCGCCGGCAGCGGCCGCACGCGCGCCCGCTGCACCGTCGGCCGTCGGCGGTCCGGCCGTCGCGCCACAGCCGAAGCCCGGATCCGGATCCTATGGCGCCCCGATCAAGCTGACGCCCGGTACCGGCAGCGACGCGCAAGGCCGCCCGCCCGGCACGCTGGGTTCAGTCCCCGCGGACGCCGTGCCTGAATCCGCCGCCGGCGGCCTCTCGCCGCGCCAGCAATATGACGCCGCAATGGAACTCCTAAGCCGCGCCCAGTACGCCGAGGCTCAAAGCGCATTTCGCGGCTTCGTGTCTGCAAACCCGGCCGATGAATTGGCCGGCCCGGCGCAGTATTGGGTCGGCGACATATCCTTCACGCAAAAGGACTATGCCGGCGCCGCCAAGTCCTTCGCCGACCTCCTGAAGCGGTACGCGAAGACCCCGCGCGCGCCGGACGCTATGCTCAAACTTGGCCTCTCGCTGATGGAGCTTGGGCAAAAGAAGGAAGGCTGCACGACGCTTGGCGCGCTCAAAAGCAAATACCCGAACGCGAACAAAGCGATCCTCGATCGCGCGGCCAAACGCGCGACCGAAGCGCAGTGCAAGTAACGCCGGCCTAAAGCCTGTCACGACGGACGAATTCGAGGCGGAGATCGACAAGCTCGATCTCCGCACGCCGTTCGCGCTCGCCGTCTCCGGCGGCGCCGACTCCATGGCGCTGATGTTGTTGACCGCCGACTGGTGCAAGCGTCGCCGCCTTCCCGCACCGCTCGTGATCACCGTCGACCATGGCCTGCGCCAGGGCTCTGCGAAGGAGGCGGCAACCGTTGCTGCGTGGGCGCGCGGCGCAAAGGTGCCGCACGCGATCCTGACCTGGGACGGCAAGAAGCCGACGCAAAACATCCAAGCCGCGGCACGCGAAGCCCGCTATCTCCTGATCGGCGGCCACATGCGAGCCAAGGGCGTGCAGGTGCTGCTCACTGGTCACACCGAAGACGATCAAGCCGAGACGTTCCTGCTGCGCATTGCCCGTGGCAGCGGTCTCGATGGTTTGAGCGGCATGGCGCCAATCGCGCCGTTTCCCGTCGCCGAACACGCAGACCTCAAACTCGCGCGGCCCCTGCTGGCCTTTGCGCACGATCGCCTCACCGCCACGCTGACCGCGCGCAAGCAAGATTGGATTTCCGATCCGTCGAACGAGAATGACCGCTTCGCGCGTGTGCAAATGCGCAACCTGATGCCCGCGCTCGACGAAGTCGGCATGACGCGCGCCCGCATCGCGGCAACGGCATCGCATCTGCGCCGCGCCCGCGAAGCGATCGATACGGCGGTCGGAGCCTTGATCGCCGCCGCCGTTGAGCTTTCGCCCTGCGGCTACGCGTTGCTGGCGGCGTGGCGTTTCAACGAAGCGCCGCGCGAGATCGCGCTGCGGGCTCTCTCGCGCCTCGTCGAAGGAATGGGCGGCGGCGAATACCCGCCGCGCTTCGAACAAACCGAAGCCGCCCTCGGCTGGCTCAGCTCGACCGGCGCGCCGCGGGGCCGCACCTTCGGCGGTTGCCGCCTGGAACGGCGCGTCGACGGCCGCATCCTGATCGCGCGCGAAGAGGCGGCGCTCGCCCGCGACGTGGCGCCTGAACCGCTGCGGCCGGGCGAAACCACCCTTTGGGATCGCCGCTTTCTCATCACCCTGTCGCAGGCGCCCGGTGCAACGGCGCTCCAGTTGCGCCATTTGGGGGCAGAGGGCGTGAAAGCCGCCGGCAAGTCTGCGGTCTTGCCCCCGGTCGAGCCCCATTTGATCGCCGCAACAACCCCAGGCCTTTGGCGGGCTGGTCGTCTGATCGGCGCTCCATTGCTTGGTTTTCATGGCGACGGGCTGGCGGTTTCCGCCAAATTTGTCGGCCTGTCGCGGGCTTTGGCGGGTTAAGAAACGCTTGCAGCAAACACCTGTACACCAAAGGCTGTTATGTTTTGCGCTGGCGAAAGGCCCTGACGGCCCCTATCTGAAGACATCGGCCGCGCAACGTCTGCGCCCCCTTCGAAACGACGGAACTGGGTAAGAACACGGTATGAACGGCAATCCGAACAATCTGCGTAACATCGTCGTGTGGATCATCATCGGCCTTCTGATCCTGGCCATGATCAACCTCATGTCGCCGGCCAGCCAGACCACGTCGAATCCGGACGAGATCACCTATACCCAGCTTGAAGAGCAGGCGAAGGACGGCAAGATCGGCAAGGTCGTCTTCCAAGGTCCGAAGATCACCGGCGAGTTCCGCGACAGCACCAAGACGTTCACCTCGAAGGGTCCGACGGACAACTCGGCGTTGGCGGAATCGTTGCGCGCCAAGGGCGTCGACGTGAAGTTCGACTCCGAAGGCGACTCGCCGACCTTGTTCGCCGTGCTCGTGAACTGGTTCCCGATGCTGCTCCTCGTCGGCGTCTGGATCTTCTTTATGCGTCAGATGCAGTCGGGCGGGGGCCGCGCCATGGGCTTCGGCAAAAGCCGTGCGAAGCTGCTGACCGAACGCCACGGCCGCGTCACGTTCGATGACGTTGCCGGCATCGACGAAGCGAAGGAAGACCTGCAGGAGATCGTCGAATTCCTGCGCGACCCGCAAAAATTCCAGCGCCTCGGCGGCAAGATTCCGAAAGGCGCGCTGCTCATCGGCCCGCCGGGCACCGGTAAGACATTACTCGCCCGCGCCATCGCCGGCGAAGCGAACGTGCCGTTCTTCACAATTTCGGGCTCCGACTTCGTCGAAATGTTCGTCGGCGTCGGCGCCAGCCGCGTGCGCGACATGTTCGAGCAGGCGAAGAAGAACGCGCCTTGCATCATCTTCATCGACGAAATCGACGCCGTCGGCCGCCATCGTGGCGCGGGCCTGGGCGGCGGCAACGATGAACGTGAGCAGACGCTGAACCAATTGCTCGTCGAAATGGACGGCTTTGACACCAACGAAGGCGTGATCCTGATCGCCGCGACCAACCGTCCGGACGTTCTGGACCCCGCGTTGCTGCGTCCAGGCCGTTTCGACCGTCAGATCGTGGTCCCGAACCCGGACATCACGGGCCGCGAGAAGATCCTGAAAGTGCACATGAAGAAGGTGCCGATCGCGCCCGACGTGAATGCGAACGTCGTCGCCCGTGGCACCCCCGGCTTCTCCGGCGCCGACTTGGCGAACCTCGTCAACGAAGCTGCCTTGCTCGCCGCGCGCCGCAACAAGCGCATGGTGACCATGCGCGAGTTCGAAGAAGCGAAGGACAAGGTCATGATGGGCGCCGAGCGCCGGTCGATGGTCATGTCCGACGACGAGAAGAAGCTGACGGCCTATCACGAAGGCGGCCACGCTTTGGTCGCGCTCAACGTGCCGGCGGCCGACCCGGTGCACAAAGCGACGATCATCCCGCGCGGCCGCGCCCTCGGCATGGTCATGCAGTTGCCCGAGTCTGACAAACTGTCGTTCTCGCGTGAGCAAATGGTCTCGCGCATGGCGATCATGATGGGCGGCCGCGTTGCCGAAGAACTCATCTTCGGCCACGACAAAGTCACGTCCGGCGCATCGTCGGATATCGAGCAAGCAACACGCCTCTCGCGCGCGATGGTCACGCGCTGGGGCATGAGCGAAAAGCTCGGCACCGTCGCCTACTCCGCCGATCAGGAAGAGGTGTTCCTCGGCCATTCGGTCTCGCGCACGCAGAACATCTCGGGCGCGACGGCGAAGATCATCGATGAGGAAATTCGCCGCTTTGTCGAAGACGGCTACAACAAGGCCCGTCAGATCCTGACCGACAAGATCGACGACCTGCACATCATCGGCCGCGCGCTGCTCGAATACGAAACCTTGAGCGGTGACGAGATCAAAGCGCTCTTGCGCGGCGAAAAGATCGTGCGCGAAACGCCGGAAGACACGCAGACGCCGTCGAATCCGGCTTCGTCCGTGCCGACAGCGGGCCGCCCGCGCGGCGGCGGCTTCAACCCGGAGCCGCAGCCCAGCACCCGCGACAAGCTCTAGAAATCCAAAGCCCCCGCCCTCAAAAGCGGGGGTTTTGCTTTTGGCCCCGCCATCCCCCATTTATGACCTGGGGCTCGAAGGAGAACACATGCGCCTGACCATCATGTTCGCGGCGGCTGCCGCTGCGCTCTTGTCCATGGGGACGGCTGAGGCTGCCTCGTTCACGTGTCCCGCGACTCTCGACTCCGACGCGACGTCGGGCGGCCAACCGCAAACCTTCAAGTTCAGATACGTGTCGTTCTTCGACGGCGACCCCGAAGAACTCGCCGACCTCGCCCCCGA
>JAEUMM010000374.1 GCA_016792645.1 Alphaproteobacteria bacterium
TCGCCGCCAAGCAGGTTCTCAGCCGGGATCTCGAGATCTTTGATCTCGATCTCCGAGTGCCCGCCGCCCAGGATGTGCGACAGCGGCCCTTCGATCGCCATCGTCGGAATGTCCCGCTTGATGCGATAGCCGGGGTTCGGCAACTCGACCAGGAACGTCGAGAACTGCTGATGCCGCGGCGCGTCCGGATCGGTCTTCGCCATGACGAGCGCAATGTCGGCGACGCTCGCCGCGCTCGAGAACCACTTCTCGCCGTTGAGCACGTATTTGTCGTTGCCGCGCTTTTCCGCGCGCGTCTGCATGCCGGTCGCGTCGGCGCCCGACGCTTTCTCCGTCATCGAATAGCAAATGCGTTTCTCGCCGTTGAGCAGCGGCTTTAGAAACTTCTCCTTCTGATATGGCGTGCCGTGCTCGAGCAGAGTGAGCATCGTGGCGTCGTCGGGCCCTTGCGTGTTCATCGACAAAGCACCGAGATAGCTCTCGCCCAGCTCCATCTGCACAAGCGCGTTGGCAAGCGGCCCAAGCCCCATGCCGCCATGCTCCTTAGGAATAAAAGGACACCACAGTCCCTGCGCCCGCGCCTTCGTGCGCAATTCCTTCAGCACCGTTTTATAGTCCGCCCCGTCGAGCAGCCGTTTCTCGGCCGGCACGCATTCGTCGTGCACCCATTTGCGCACGCGTTCGCGCAAGGCCTTGGCCTCCGCCGGAATCACGAAGTCGATCGCCATGTCGTTTCCTCCTAATGTTGAGTGAGGCGACCCTAGCACGCTGGCCGGTTGTGCGATGCGGGCCGGCTCAGCGCGCTGTGGTAGAAGCGCCGAAAGGAGACCTTCCCTCGCGCGAAAAGTGGCCCCTCCCCTACCCCGCACGCGCCGATTTACCGCGCGTCAATGTCTGGGCTAAACTCCGGCCATGGTTGCCCCCTCGCGCACACGTCGTCCGCTCACGCTTGGCTCGCTCATCGAAGGCGGCAAGGGGATCAATCTGCAATGCAAATGCGGTCATCGCACCGCGCTGCTGCCTGAGCAAATCACCGCCATGGCGCATCCGCAGACGCACGTTCTGGAGTTCAAGCGGCGTTTTCGTTGTTCGATGTGCGGACGCAGCGGCGCCAGCGACGACATTCAGCTCGCGACCTTTGAAGTGATGGCGCCATTCATAGACCGCGGCGACCACCCGCCGCGCCGCGCGCCGTCGCCACGCCTGCACTAAGCGCGTCGGGTTCTTCGTCTCGCTTACGGGAAATGCGCCAGGGCGCGCTCGGCCAGCAAGCGCGGATCGCGTTCACCAAAAATCGCGAAGCTCAAGATCCTGTTCGCCAGTACGTGCCGCGTCGACGGCCGCAAACCCGCTTTGTGACGCGTCCGCAGTTCGCCCAGCGCACTGTCATAGGCAAGCTGCGCCGTCTCCAACGAATGCGGATCGAGAAGCGGCGTCGGAAGCGATCCCGGGTCCGCGACGCGGCCGGAATCACCTGAACGCAGATAGGTGGAAATGAAAAACGGCTCGATGTCTCGAACAGACGCGCGATCGATCGTCATTGTGTTCTCCCAGGGATCCGACGGGTAATAAACGCGAAGCGGTTTCCAAGGTTCCCATGCCGGAGCCACCCAACCGCCGATTGCGGTTTTCCGGGCGCTTTTGCCCTGAACCCGACTTTGTGCTTCATGCACGCCGCACGCAAAATGAAGGAGCGCATCGATGCCCACATACGTGGATGGCTTTGTCCTGCCTGTGCCCCGCAAGAACCTGGCGGCCTACCGGCGCCTGGCGCAGAAAGCCGGCAAGGTCTGGATGGATCACGGCGCTCTCGCCTATCAAGAGTGTGCCGCCGACGACGTGAAGCCCGGGAAGGTCACATCGTTCCCGCAGGCTGTGAAGCTCAAGGACGATGAGACGGTCGTCTTCGCTTGGATCGTCTACAAGTCGCGCAAGGACCGCGACCGCATCAACGCGCTCGTCATGAAAGACAAGCGCATGCAGCACGATCATAAGGACTCGCCCTTTGACGGCATGCGCATGATCTGGGGCGGCTTCAAGACGATCGTCGACCTATGATCCTGTCCCCGGAAGCGGTCGTTCAGCGGCAACTGGACGCCTACAACGCGCGCGATCTGGAGGCCTACCTGGCCGTGTTCGCCGAAGATGCACAAGCCTTCGAACTCGGCAATCCCGAACCCACGATGCACGGCAAGACCGCCATCCGCGCGCGCTATGCGGACCTGTTCGCACGCTCGCCCAACCTGCATGCCAAGCTGATCAACAGGATCACCTACGCGCGCGCCGTCGTCGACCACGAACGCATCGAGGGCCGAATGGGCGCGGCGCAGGTGTATGAGATGATCGCCATCTACGAGGTCGAAGACGGTCTCATTCGCCGCTTTCACGCCGTGCGGGCCTGACGCGATGACCCCGGAAGAATTTCGCGCCGCCGGCCACCGGCTCATCGATTGGCTTGCCGACCACCGCGCCGGTCTCGCCGCGCGCCCGGTGATGTCGCAAGTCGAACCGGGCTCCATCAAGGCGCAACTGCCCAGCGCGCCGCCGGACAACCCGGAATCCTTCGACGCCATCATGGCCGACGTCGACCGCATCGTCGTGCCCGGTGTCTCGCATTGGCAGCACCCCAGCTTCTTCGCCTACTTTCCGGCCAACGGCCTGGAAGCAAGCATCCTCGGAGATCTCTTGAGCACGGGCCTGGGCACCTTGGGCCTCGCCTGGCAGTCCAGCCCCGCGCTCACCGAGGTGGAAGAAGTCGTCGCCGACTGGATGCGCCAGATGCTGGGTCTAAGCGACGCGTGGAGCGGCGTCATTCAAGACACCGCATCCACGTCCACTCTTGTCGCCCTGCTCTGCGCGCGCGAACGCACCAGCGCGCATGGCGCCGGCCGCGGCGGCCTGCAGGGCGAGCCGCAACCGCTGACGGTGTATGCAACGGCGCAAGCGCACAGCTCCATCGACAAAGCAGCGCTGCTTGCGGGCTTCGGCCGCGCCAACATCCGCCATGTTCCGCACGACGCCGCCTTCGCCATGCGGCCCGACGACTTGAAGCGCATGATCGAAGCCGACCGCGCCGCGGGCGCGAAGCCGTGCGCCGTCGTCGCAACGACGGGCACCACCACCACGACCGCCCTCGACCCCATTCAAGCCATCGCATCCATTGCGCGCGAACACGGCCTCTGGCTGCACGTCGACGCCGCGATGGCGGGCTCCGCGATGATCCTGCCGGAATGCCGCTGGATGTGGTCGGGTGTGGAAGGCGCGGATTCGCTCGTCATCAACGCACACAAATGGCTGGGCGCGGCCTTCGACTGCTCGCTCTACTACGTCCGCGACCCGCTTCACCTGATCCAAGTGATGTCGACGAACCCCAGCTACCTGCAAACCGCGGCCGACGCGCGAGTGAAGAATCTGCGCGATTGGGGCTTGCCCTTGGGCCGCAGATTCCGCGCGCTAAAACTTTGGTTCTTGATCCGCGAGCAAGGCGTCGCTGGTCTACAGTCGCGCCTGCGCCGCGACATCGCCAACGCGCAGGCCCTCGCCGACGAAATCCGCAAGACGCCCGATTGGCAGATCCTCGCACCGGTGCCGCTGCAAACGCTTTGCGTGCGTCACGTACCCAAGGGCCTCGCCGGCGAAGCGCTCGACCGCCATACGCAGGCGTGGGCCGACAAGATCAATCGCTCCGGCAAAGCCTACCTGACGCCGGCGCTTTTGAACGGGCAATGGATGGTCAGAATCTCGATCGGCGCGCCCACAACGGAACGCGCCGACGTGATGGACCTGTGGCGCCTGATCCGCGCAACGGCCGAAGGCGCCTAGGCGTCTTTGAGTTGGAAGTCCATGTGGACGATCACGTTGTATCGAATGAGGTTCGACGGCCGGTAGCGCCACGTCTGCACCGCGCGCACCGCCGCGGCTTCGAAGTAACCCTGCGGCCGCGCACTGACGACCCTGACGTCGCGCACGCTGCCGTCCTGCATGATCGTGATCGACATGACGACCCGCCCCTCGACACCGCGCTCCAGCGCAATGCGCGGATAGGCGGGCAGTCCCTGCGCGATCGGCTGCTCGCCGATCTCGCTGCGCACGTCCGTGGCCACAGGCCCTTGCGGCCCCGGCGTCGTCGACACCGGAATCGGCGAAGGCTGCACGGTTGGATCGACGGGCGGCGCCTTCGGGATGCGCTGCGTGATCGGCCGCTTTTGCTTGATGGGTTCCGGCTGCACTTCAGGCGGCCGCGGATTGATCCGAACGGTCTCGATCGCCCGCGGCTCGAACGTCGGCGTCGGCAGCGGCACGATCTGAAACGCCGCCGCGATGTAGTAAATCAGCACGGCGTGCAGAACGATCGAGAACAGGATGATATGCGGCGTCCAGCTACGCGGACGTTCTTGAGCAATATTCATGTTCAAGTCTCCGGCTTTGCATTCGATTCAACAATCCAACATAGGCAGACTTGGAACAATCGAACAAGACTGCGACGCCGTCGCAGTTCTCCCGCCAGTTGTTTTTGAAGGCATATCCGGCCGCACGAAAAAGGGCCGGATTGCCCGGCCCTTTCCTCGCATTGCGATCTGTCTATGGCGTCGCTAGTCGACCACGTCTTCGGCGACCAGCGCCTTGTTCTTGTAGCCGTCCTGGTCGATCGCATCCATCAGACGCATGACCTGTTCGTAGACGACCTTCTGGTCGGCGCGGATGAAGATCTTACGAGTGCGGTCGCCGCCCGTCTTCTGGTTGATCGCATCGCCAAGCGTCGCCCAATCGGCCTGGATTTCGCCTGTGTTCGGCGTGCCGACGTTGATCACGCCCGTGTCCTGCAAGCTGACGAAGATCGGCTCGATCGGATCCGGCGGCGCCGTATCGTTGGGCGGCGGAAGATCGAGCGGAATGCTGATCGTCGCCAGCGGCGCCGACACCATGAACACGATGAGCAGCACCAGCATGATGTCGACGAACGGCGTGACGTTGATCTCGGCGTTGTCGCCATAGCGACCCCGCTTTCCGCCTGCGCTTTCACCCGTTCCGACCGTACCTGCCATGAGTGGCTCCTAAACTCCCGGGCTCAGTTCAGCTTGAATTCGACGTCGACTTCGGCGACGACCACACGGCCGGGCGCCTTGTAACGCCACCGTTTCACACCATCGATCGCTGCCTGCTCGAACCAGCCTGGCGGGCGGGCGGAGACGACGACAACGTCGCTCACCGTGCCGTCGGGCTGAATGGTCACGCGCACGCGGACCACGCCTTCCTTCTCCTGCTCTTCCGCGCGGCGCGGATAGCGGATCGGCGGACGCGACACCGGGTTGTCGATGATCTGCTTGTCCGAAAGGATCGTCGTCGCGTCGGCCGTTGTTTCGGCCGGCGGTTGCGGCTTCAGCGGCACCGGCGGCACCTTCACCGGCGCCGGCGGCGGCGGGACGGGGCGCGGGCGGAAGCGCGGCTTCTCCTGGATCACCTGCTCCGGCGGCGGAGGCGGGGGAGGAGGCGGCGGCGGCGGCGGCGCCACAGCCACAATCTCGTCCTCCGGCTCGGGCAGCACGTTCGGAACAATGCCCCACGTCATGGCGACGTAATACAGCACCCCGATGTGCAGCAGCACGGAGACTATGATCGTTATGTAGACCGTGCGCCTATCCATGGCGGCCCATTACCCGATCTCTTGAACTACGGTGTCGAAGGCGTGTTTGAACTGTACGCACGATCTTCGGCCACCAGAGCGATTTGATAGAACCCAGCGTCCTGAATCATATTCATGACGCGCATGACTTCTTTGTACTGAACGGCCTTATCCGCACGGATGAAGATACGCCGGTTGTAGTTCTTGCCGGCCGCGTCGACGAGCCTTGAAGGAAACTCGTTGTACTTCACCTGTATGTCGCCGATGAACAGCTTGTTGCCCACCTGCAGCGACACATACACGGGGTCTTTCACCTTCGCCGGCTTCGACACCGACGGCGGCAAATCGACCTTCACGTTCACGCTGGCAAGCGGCGCGGCGACCATGAAGATGATCAACAGCACCAACATGACGTCCACGAAGGGCGTTACGTTGATCTGGCTGTTGTCGTCATAGCGTTTGCCGCGCTTTGACCCGCCACCGATGCTTCCGGCCATAGTTGCCTACTCGTGTTCGCGAGCCACACGCACCAGAACTTCGCTCGCGAAGTTATCCATGCGCGTTTGGTACGAGCCGATACGACGAGCGAACATGTTGTAGAAAATAACCGCCGGAACAGCGGCGAACAGGCCGATGCCGGTGGCGAACAGAGCTTCGGCGATACCCGGCGCCACGATGGCGAGGTTCGTCGTCTGCTTCTCGGCGATGCCGATGAACGAGTTCATGATGCCCCAGACGGTGCCGAACAGACCGACGAACGCGGCGATCGAACCGACGGTGGCGAAGATGCCCATGCCGCTGGACAGTTCTTCGCCGACTTCGGCTTGAACGATGCCCATGCGTTGAGCGACGCGCGTCGAGAGACCAGCCTTCTTGCCGGTGCCGATTTCATCGGCAGCGGCGATCAGCATCTTCGCGAGAGCGTTGGTGCGGAAATTCTTGCCGGCGCTCTTGGCCGCGTCGGTCAGCGAACCCGCGCTGCGGAAGGCCGCCAGGAAGCGATTGGTCGTTCCGTTGAGGCCCGAGAAGAACGCGAGCTTCGAGAACATCAGCGCCCAGGTGACCACCGACCACGCCATCAGAAGGATCATGACGACCTTCACGACGATCGAGGCTTCAAGGAACATCTTGATCGGCGTGATGCTGGGGCCGGCCGGCTCTTCAGCGGCGGCGGCAGCAGGATCAACCGGAGGCGTTGTCGCCGCGGCAGGGTCGGTCGCAGGCGCGACAGGCAAACCGTCCGGACCGATTTCGGGGGGCGCGGGCTCTGTGCCCGGCGCTGCCGCCGGATCCGCCGGCGCTTCGGCGCCTGGCGCCGGTTGAGGAGAAGGTTGCGTCGTTGGCTGTGCCCAAGCCGTTGCCACCATCATGGTGACCCCAAGCATCAAACCCGCCGCGGCGGCTACGCGCGCGATCGTCATCCGATTACCCCTATTGACCGTTACACTTCTCATAACCACTTGCCTTCTCATTCGAGGCAAACGCGTGCCTCGCAGACTCAAAGCGCATCGCGCCGATCTTAGCGACCAGTTCCCATAAAACACTTAACCTATGCCCACGCGAACCCTCTATCTTAAGGGCTGGCACCGACTAAAGGTTGCGGATTTATGGAAATACTCGCCGCGACCCGTTGAAGCCTACCTGTTGTTACCAACAGGACAAGCTCTAGGCCCGACCGCCTGATGATCCCCCACTCGAATTTAACATATGCGCACGGAGTACCCGCGCACATCCCCAAGGGACAGCTTATCTCAGACATTGAGAGCACAATCAAACCGAAAAACGGACGCACCGCGCCGCAAAGCCGGGTTCCAAGCACCTGAAAACAGCCAAAAATCCTCGGGTAGCGTTAAGACGATCGAACGGCTGTGCCACCGGTGTCAGAGCTCTATCACAAGCCCGTCATACGCAGGTTCTACACCCTCAGGCAGGGACTGCCGCAACGTCTGGTAGTCGAGATCGACGTGCAAGTTGGTGAGGATCGCGCGCTTCGGTTTCACGCGGCGGATCCACCCCAGCGCCTTGTCGACATGCGCGTGCGTAGGATGCGGCCGGTAGCGCAGCGCATCGACGATCCAACATTCGACGCCCTTGAGCGCCTCGAACGCGGCGTCGTCCAGATCGAAGACATCTGACGAATACGCGATGGGTCCAAAGCGGAACCCCTGACTGATCATCGTCCCATGGTCTTGATCGAAGGCGAGCACCGGAATGCCGCCCCCCTGCCCTACGATCGTGAACGTGCGAAACGGTCGCGGAATCACATGACTCTGCAGCACCGCCGGATAGGCATCGTTGCCCTTGAAGCAGTAGCCGAAGCGATCCATCAGCACACGGAGCGTATCCTCCGCCGCATGCACGTCGACGCGCTTCATCATGTTCTGCGCGACCATGCGCAGATCGTCGATACCGTGCGACTGATCCGCGTGATCATGCGTGATCAATACCGCGTCCAGTCGCCCCACGCGCGCGTCGATCAGCTGCTCGCGCATATCCGGCGTGGTGTCGACCAAAACCTGCGTTCCGCCGCTTTCGACCAACAGCGAGCACCGCCGCCGGCGATTGCGCGGCTCCTTCGGATCGCACGCTCCCCAATCGCCCCTCCCATCGGCGCCGCCGATCCGCGGAACCCCGCCCGACGACCCGCTTCCCAAGATCGTTGCTTTGAGCCGGCTCATGAGGGCCGCCGCACTTTGGTGAACAAACGGAAGAAGTTGTCGGTTGTTTGAGCTGCGAGTTGCGCCGATGCAACGTTTTTGATGCGGGCCACCGCGTCCGCCGTGTGGGTGACAAACGCAGGTTCATTCCGTTTCCCCCGCTTCGGCACGGGGGCGAGATATGGTGCGTCGGTCTCGACCAAGAGCCGGTCGAGAGGAACCTCGGCGACGATCGCGCGCAATTCCTCCGCCTTCTTGAAGGTCACGATTCCCGAGATCGATATCATCATGCCAAGCTCCAGCGCCGTCCGCGCAAGCTTGGCCGTAGACGAGAAGCAGTGAATGAGTCCGGGGAAAGCCCCGCGCTCGCTCTCGTCCCGCATGATCTGGCAAAGATCATCGTCCGCATCGCGCGCATGGACGATCAGCGGCAAACCCGTCTCGCGCGCCGCCGCAATGTGGGCGCGAAAGTTGCGGATCTGATCATCCTTCGGACTGTGCTCGTAATAGTAGTCGAGCCCCGCCTCCCCAATACCGACCACGCGCGGATGCTGGGCGTGCGCGATCAAAGCAGCCGCCTCTTCGATCGGCTCCTCGGCCGCCTCGTGAGGATGGATGCCGACGGAGCACCATACATCGTCGAACCGCTCGGCGATCTTGCGCACGCCGTCGAAGGTTTTCAGCTTCGTTCCGATCGTCAGCATCGTGCCCACGCCGGCGGCGCGCGCGCGCACGACGACATCGTCGAGCTCGAGCCCAAAATCCGGAAAATCGAGATGGCAGTGACTATCGACGAGCATGATCAAGAGTGCCGCTGAGTATACGAAGCTTCAATATGTCGGCCGATCGCCACGGATCAACCGGCGCCGTCGCACATTAACGACGCGCGGCCGCCTCGATCGCAAAGAACGTGTTCAAAACGAGCTGCTTCTTGTCGAGATTCAGCTCCTCCGCCTGCGCCGCCTTCTCTCGCAGTTCGTCGCGCAGCTCGGACCACCGGTCCAACGGCACCGCTGCGCGCAGATGACGCAGCAGCGCTTCCTCACCCGGCACCGGCGGCTGCACCGCATAGGCGCCGCGTATCACCCGCTCCTCGATCTGCGACAGAAGCGTTACAAACTGAAAGACCCCGCGCTCGGGCTGGGCGCGCGCCAGACGTTCCGCCAGTCCAAACAACTTGGCCCCATTCAGCCTTGGCAGATTCAGCAACAGATCGCCGATATCGCGATAGAGCGTCAACGCCTCAGTCTCCGCCAACTCGGCCGCCCGACCTGGCGCCCCATTGGCCAGCGCCGCCAGCAAATCACGCTGCTCGCCCTCGATACCGGGCGCCAAGACAGCCATCGCCTCTCGCATAGTTTCAGCGTCCAAGGGACGGAGCGTCAGCGTACGGCAGCGCGACCGCGTCGTCGGCAACAGGGCGCCCGGCACCTGCGAAACAAGCAGCAACAACGAGCGCGCGGGTGGCTCTTCCAGGATCTTCAGAAGCGAGTTCTGCGCCTGAATATTCATATCGTCGGCAGAATCGACAATCGCGATGCGATAGCCACCGCCGGACGCATGCTGCGAAAAGAACGATCGCAGTCGCCGAACCTCATCGACGACGACGACGGTTCGCACACGCTTTCGCTCCGGATCCCACGGCCGGCGAATCAAAAGGACATCCGGATGGGTGAGCGCTGAAACGAGCCGGCTGACCGGATGATCCGGGGACACCGCCAAATCGTCCGGACATGCGCTTGGGCCGTGCGCTAGCAGCGCACGCGTGAATCGCCACGCCAACGTCGCTTTACCCACGCCTTTTGGGCCGGCAATGATCCAGGCGTGATGAAGCCGTCCCGAGCGGGCGGCCGTCGCCAAGGTCAGCGCAGCCGCCTCATGCCCGAACAATTCTTGCCGCTCGCGCGGATGAAGCAGCTCGCCGGCGCGATCGCTCTCGGGTACCGGCTCTGCCTCGGCGGCCCGTCCGCGCGGCGCCACTACGCCAGCCCCAAGCGCGACTTCAGTCCGTCGAGCACCGCCGAATGTACGCGTTCGATCGGCAGACCGGCATCGACAACCAGACAGCGCTTCGGCGCGCGCCGCGCGATATCCAGAAATCCCTGCCGCAAACGCTCGTGAAATTCGCGCCCCTTGCGCTCGAAGCGAGTCTCGCTGTCCCGCCGCATCGCCGCGCGCCGCAATCCGTCCTCAACCGCAATATCGAGAACAATCGTGAGATCGGGCTCCACGTCATCGAGCGCCAGGCGATGCAGCTCCGCAATCACCTTTGGATCAATCCCCCCGGCATACGCCTGATAGGCCATCGTCGAATCCGAAAACCGATCGCATACGACATGCGCGCCGCGCGCCAGCGCAGGATCAATCACCTGCCGCCAATGCTCGACGCGCGCGGCGTTGAACAGCAAGGTCTCCGCCATCGGCGACCAACGGTCGGCGGCCCCCGTCACCAAAAGCGGCCGGATATCTTCCGCCGACGGCGACCCGCCAGGTTCGCGGGTTTGCACGACATCCATGCCTGATTGCGTAAGATAGCTGGTCAGCAGCCGCACCTGGGTCGACTTGCCCGTGCCCTCCCCGCCTTCAAACGTAATGAAGCGCCCGCGACTCATTGCGTCGGTGCGTCGGCAGGCTGGCTTTCCGGCAGCGGCACATCCGCACTCGCCGGCGTTGGATCAGGCTTGCTCGACAGAATCTCTTTCAACCCAACCTTGATCTGAGTCATCAGACCGCCGGCCTCGATATCCGCGCCAGCATAGACCGGCACGACCATGTCCGGCACGCCCGGCGCCGTAATCGTAAGCTTGCCAAGCTCCTGCCCGCGCGCGACAGGCGGCATGACAGGCTCCATATAGTCGAGCTTCACCTTCAGCCCGTCGCGCGATGCGCGCCGCATCAAGATCTTCACGGGTTGACGCACGGAAAGCGGCACACTGCGCAACTCGCCGGCCCAAACTTCCGCTTCGCCAACAACATCGCCGGCCTTCAACAGCGCGTAGGTGCGAAACTCACGAAATGCCAAATCGAACAACCGCTTTGTTTCCGCGGCGCGCTCGGCCTCGCTCTTCAGCCCGTTCACAACAAGGATGAGCCGCCGCCCATCTTGCTCGGCCGAAGCCACCATCCCATAGCCGGACGCTTGCGTATGCCCGGTCTTCAGACCGTCGGCGCCGGGATATACGCCCAAAAGCAGATTGCGGTTCGCCTGCTTGATGCCGTTCCAGGTGAACTCCTTCTCGCCGAAGAAGCGATAGAGGTCCGGAAATTCGCGGATGATGTACTGCGCCAATATTGCGAGATCATGCGCGGTCACCGTCATCTCCGGATGTGGAAGACCGCTGGCATTCTTGAACACGGAGTTCTTGAGGCCGATCTTCTTGGCCTCGGCATTCATGAGGTCTGAGAACGCTTCCTCGTTGCCCGAAAAATGCTCGGCCACCACCGTGCAAGCGTCATTGCCAGACTGCACGATGATACCCTGCAGCAGGTCTTCAACTCTGATCTGCGATCCGATGCTGACAAACATTTTCGACGATTCGTTCTTGCCCGCGACCGACAAGCGCCACGCCTGTTCGCTGACCGTGAACGTATCGTCGAGGCGCAATTCGCCGTGCTTCAGCTTCTCGAACAGGATGGCGACCGTCATAAGCTTCGCCATCGAAGCCGGCGCCATCTGCTGGTCACCGTCCTTGGAAAACAAAACCGCGCCGGTCTCGAAGTCCATCATCAGCGCGAATTGCGCGTTGGTCTGAACCTCGGTCGTCGGGTCTCCCTCAGGCTGAGCGAACGCGGGAGTAAAGGCAAACAGCAACACGCCGATGACGATTGAAACAAAGCGCATGAGCATTCCCTAATCGACGACGATCTGTGCGCCGTTTTGGCCCTTGTTGATCACCTTGTCCAACATGGAATCCGCTTGCTCCACGGTTGTGAATGGCCCGAACCGCACGCGATAGAGCGGCTTGCCGTTGACACCGGTTTGCGACACCTGCGCCGACCCGACATAGAGCAATCGTTCCGCAAGCCGGTCGGCATTTCCACGCGCCAAGAACGCACCAACCTGCACCCAGAGCCTGGTCGTCGGCGGCACCGGAACGGTGGTCACCACGCCGTCGGGTTCAATGCTGGCGTCGGCTTGCGTTGCGGATGCAGCCTGTGCAACGCGAACCGGAGGCGTCGTCACACGCGGTGGCGCTGCTGTAGCGCCCGGCGGCGGCGCCAGCGAACTGCTGGCCACATCGGCAATCGGTGCCGCCCGTACATCAGCCGGCCGGGCTGAAGCCATGTCGCTATCGCTCTGCGGCGCGGCAGCGCCGACTTCGGCGCGTCCCTCGTACTGCACGCGCACGCGCGCCGTGCCGCGATCCTGAAAGCCGAGCAACGTCGCCGCGCGCTTGGACAAATCGATGATCCGGCCGCGCGCATACGGCCCGCGGTCATTCACGCGCACACGGATCGAGCGCCCGTTCTCCAAATTCGTCACGCGCACGATCGAGGGCATCGGCAGGGTCCGGTGCGCCGCGGTCATCGTCTCCATATCGTAGCGTTCGCCATTGGCGGTCGCCTTGCCGTGGAAGTCGGACCCGTACCAGGAGGCGACGCCCGTTTCATCGTAGAACGGGTCTTCCTTCGGGTAGTACCAAACGCCCGCGATCTGATAGGGATTGCCGACCTTATAGGCGCCGGGTTGCCCCTGGCGTCCTTTGTCGATGGCGCATCCCGCTAGTGCCGCGATCGACAAACCAACAAGCGCTGCGCGGAGCGGAAACGCGAACCGCATGGGGAACATTCCGTCGTTGAGGAGACGAAGAGCGTGATCCTGAAAAGCACGGACAAGCCCGGAAGCAAATTCGACTCCCGGCACCCCATCCGGGCCGTAAAGTGCGCGACCCGCGTGCGCGGCGCAAGAGTGCCGGCCGTACGCCCGTCACACGCGTTGGAACCCGGCTGACCTGCCGCCCACCTGGCGGCGACTCGATCCTGCAACACACAACCAAGGCAATGCGTCCATGACCTACAAACCCTTCAACCTCACCGGCAAAGTCGCGCTCGTCACGGGCGGCAACGGCGGCATCGGCCTCGGCATGGCCGAGGCGCTGGCGCAAGCCGGCGCCGGTGTTGTGATCTGGGGCACGAACGAGGCCAAGAACAAGTCCGCCGAGGCCGCGCTCCGGGGGCATGGCGGCAAGGTCTTCGTGCAAAAAGTAGACGTCTCGAATGAAAGTCAGATAACCGAAGCGATGACGGCCGCGGTGCAACAGATGGGCCGCATCGACACAGTCATCGCCAACGCCGGCATCGGTTCGCCGGCGCGCTCGTTCTTGGACATTACGGCCGAGCAATACCGCAAGGTTCTCGCGGTCAACGAAGACGGCGTATTCTTCACGCTGCGCGAAGCCGCCCGCCACATGCGCGACCGCGCTTCGAAGGGTGACCCAGGCGGCTCGCTGATAGGCGTGGCCAGTCTCGCCGCCATCGAAGGCGCTGCGCGCAATCAGCACTATGCGGCGACCAAGGGCGCGGTGATCTCAATGATGCGCTCGATCGCCGTCGAATTCGCGCGGGACGGCGTTCGCGCTAACTCGATCTTGCCTGGCTGGATCGCGACTGACATGACCGCCGGCGCGCAAGCCTCGCCCGCGTTCGCCGAGAAAGTCATCCCGCGCGTTCCGGCACGCCGTTGGGGACAACCGGCCGACTTCGGTGGCATTGCCGTCTACCTGGCTAGCGACGCGTCCGCCTATCACTCAGGCGATACGTTCGTCATCGACGGTGGCTACGCGATCTTCTAGGCCTTGCGGCGTGTCCTGGCGTTGGCGAACGCGGTTGCGACCTCCTGGACCAAATCCGCACGTGCTCGGCCGGGGTTGACCTTCTCCAGCAACTCGCCCGCGGCCTTCTCCATCTGCTCCACGTGAGCGGCGACATTCTCGCCGCTCTGCGCGCCGGCGATCTCGCCGCGCATCGCCGAAATCAGTTTCAGGCTCTCGATCTCGATCGCACTGCCTTCCACGCGCCGGCCAAGATCTTTGGCGACCTCCTCGAGCTTGGCCAAATCACCGTCAAGCGGCGCCACCGTCTTGAACGAATGCCGCAGGCTCTGCGCCAGGAACGCCAGCTGGAAGGCGCAGCGGCCCACGCGCTCGGCATTGATCTTGGTCCGCGTCTCCCTGATCGCATCGTTGGCCGCTTTGGCGGACTGCTCCGACCACTGAGTATCCTGACCTTTCGCCAACAGCAGGTTGGGCACCTCGAACTGCGTGCCGCCCTGTTGACTCGGACGTGCCTTGCGGCGGTCCGGCCCGATGTAGTCGCTCGTGATCACGAAAGGCTTGCGCGCCTCGGCATGCGCACGAAGCCGCGCGCCCAAAAAATCGACCGAGAACGGCCGCGTGATCAAGTCGTCCGCGCCGCAATTCAGCGCCTGCTCGACCAACGCGCCCTCCAGCTTCCAAGTCATCAGAACGACGTGCAGAAACGGATTGCGTCCAACATTGCCCTCGCGCAGCGAGCGGACCAACCCACACGTCGCTGCCGCGTCTTGCGTCACGTCGGCGATGAACAAGTCGTACATGCGCTCGCCGAGCGCGGCCGACGATTCGCCGAACACCGAAGTCGTCGTCAGGTTCTGAAAGCCAAGCATGCCCAGCGCCGTACGCGCCATCGCCCGGTTCGTCGGAACGGGGTCGAACACAAGCGTCTCGGTCCGTTCGAACGAGAGCTTGATCGGTTGATGCTTAGCTGCCGCCGCCATGACCGCAGCGTACCGGGGCAACGGTTTACCAACGCTTAGACTGCGACACGCGCGCCGTCGACGATCGCCAGAAAATCGGCCGCCTTCAAACTGGCGCCGCCGACCAAGACGCCGTCAACGCCTCGCGTACTTAAGATTTCCTTAGCGTTCGACGGCTTCACGGAACCGCCGTAGAGCAGCCGCACCGACCGCCCCGCGGGTCCAAGCGAGGCCTCCAGCCGCGCGCGGATAAAGGCATGCGCGCCCTCGATATCGTCCAGCGACGCCGTCTTCCCCGTGCCGATCGCCCAGATCGGTTCATAGGCGACGGCCGCGTTCGCCACCGTTGTTTCGCTGGGAACGCTGTACGCGATCTGGTCGGCGAGGGTCTTCTCCATCTGTCCGGCGCTGCGCTGCGCCTCGCTCTCGCCGATGCAGATGATCGCCGACAGGCCCGCGCGCCATGCGGCGCGCGCTTGGGCCGCTACCAGCGCGTTCGCCTCGTTGTGATCCGTCCGTCGCTCTGAGTGACCGACGATCACATAGGAAGCCCCCGCATCCTTCAGCATTTCGGCGCTGACGTCGCCCGTGTGCGCGCCCGCCGCGGCGGTGTGGCAGGTCTGCCCGCCCAGCTTGATCGGCGTCCCGGCAACCGCACCGGAGAAACCGTGCAGAAGCGTCGCCGGCGGGCACACCAAGACCTCCGGCAATCGCGCCCGTCCCTTTAAGCCGGCGGCAAGCGCCGCGATCTCGCCGCGCGCGGCAAGCAGGCCGTTCATCTTCCAGTTCCCGGCGATGAGCTGAGGTGTCGTCACGATGTCCATCCGTTGCCGTGCACTTTGACGCGGGGGGTCGCACGAAAGCCCCGGCGCCCTGCGCAGGTCAAGTAGGCTGGCCTTGCCCCTCCAAAGCACGCCCCCTAATATCCGCCCGCTTCGGACGCCTACGCTGCGTTGCGGCGAAGCGGCAGTCCCAGATCATCCACGACCTCCGGTAATAGCGACTCATGCTTGAAACTCTTCGTAACGCCTCCAAGGGTTGGCTGGCGGCAGTCCTTATCATCGTGCTCGTCGGCAGCTTTGGCATATGGGGCGTCCAGGACATGATGAACCTGACGACGACGCCGACGATCGCCAAGGTCGGCGACACCGAGATCACACCCGATCAGTTTCAGCGCGAGTTCAGCCGCTTCCTTCTGCAGATGCAGCGCGAATCGAACAGTCAGCTGACGACCCAGCAGGCAAAGGCGCTGAACCTCGACCGCGAAGCGCTTGATCGCATGCTCACCCGCCTGGCCCTCATCGCCCGGGCGAAGGACGCGGGTTTCAGCATTTCTGAATCGCAACTGCTCGATGCCATCAAATCTATCCGCGGATTGTCGGATCCCCAGGGCAACATCAACTACGCTGCCCTGCAGCAGATTCTCGACAACGCGCAGCTGAACCAGCAGGAGTTCCTGGACATCGTGCGCGGCGACATGCTGCGCGAACAAATGATACGCACGATGCTGGGCGGCATCGCCATGCCGGCGGGTTTGGAAGCCGCTCTCAACCGCTTCCGCCTCGAGCGCCGCGTTATCGAGTACGTCAAGATCGACCCCAGCCAAGCCGGCGAGATCAAGGATCCCGACGACGCCACGCTCAAGAAGTTCTACGACACGCATGCGGCCGAGCGTTACTCCGTTCCCGAATACCGCACGGTGACGATCGTGCAGGCGCGCACCGCCGACGTCGCGTCTCAGATCGTCGTATCGGAAGAAGACATCAAACGCGTGTACGACTTGAACAAGCGAACCTACGAGGTGCCCGAGAAGCGCGTCCTCGAGCAGATCCGCTTCAAGACCGAAGCCGCAGCGATCGCCGGAAAGGCAAAACTCGACTCGGGCCAGTCGTTCGAAGCGGTGGCGAAAGCCGAAGGCTACAAGCCCGAAGACATCAAACTGGGCGACGTAAGCAAAAGCGACACGACCATTCCGGCCGACGCCTTCACCATCCCGCTCAACACGGCCAGCAAACCCCTCAAAGGCCCCTTCGGTTGGGTGATCGTGCGCGCCGTCTCGGCGACCCCTGGTTCGCTGAAGACGCTGGACGAGGTGCGCGGCGAAATTCGCGAACGCTTCGTGACGGAGCGCGCGCGTGACAAACTGTTCGAACTGACCAACGATTTCGAAGACACGCGCGGCGGCGGCGCCACGCTTGAGGAAGCCGCTGCGAAGCACAAGCTCTTCCTCACCAAAGTCACGATCGATGCCCGCGGAAACGACCAGAGCGCAAAGCCGGTCGAGAACCTGCCGGCTGGCGAGTTCCTGCCGCGCGTCTTCGCATCCGAAACGGGCATCGATTCCGAACTCACCGAGAGCAGCGACGGCAGCTACTACGACTTCCGCGTCGACACCGTGACCCCCGCGACCAAGAGGCCCTTCGACCAAGTCCGCGCCGAGATACTGGCCGACTGGCGCGCGGCAGAGCTTGAGAAGCGTATCAAGGCGATCGCCGACGATCTCGTGAAGAAGGCCAAGGCAGGCCAATCCTTGGCCACCCTCGCCGCGCCGCTGGATCTCGCGCCGATCAAGAGCGACCCCTTCCCGCGATATGGCCGAAACACGGCATTCGCCGAACAAACGGTCGCCGCCGCGCACGATGCCAAGATCGGCGACGTGTTCACAGGCCCCGTGGCCGAAGGCAAGAGCGTCGTCGTCGCCCGCCTGGCAGAAGTGCAATACGCAGCCGAAGCCCCCGACTCGCCCGAGCGTCAGATGTACGCGGGACGCTTACGCGAAGCCTTTGGCGGCGACCTTGCCCAGCTTCTGGCGATCGCCTCGCGCGAGGAAGTCGGCGTCACGATCGACGAGCAGAAATTCCAGGCCTTCCACACCGGCGAATGACCCCGCACGTCCCTTCGTTCGAAGACTTTCGCCCCGCATACGAGGCAGGCAAGCCGCAGATCGTAGCCCGCTCGCTGGTCGCAGATCTCGACACGCCGGTCTCGGCGTGGCTCAAGCTCGGCGCGCATGATCCATACTCGTTCCTCCTCGAAAGCGTTCAGGGCGGCGAAACGCGCGGGCGCTACTCGATCATCGGCCTCAAGCCCGACCTCATCTGGCGCTGCCGGGGCGACAAGGCCGAACTCAACACCCGCGCCCAAGAGGCGCCCGACGCCTTCACGCCCGAGACAAAACCGCCGCTCGCCGCGCTTCGCGATCTCATCGCCCGCACGCGCATGGAAATCCCGGCGCCTCTGCCGCCGATGGCCTCCGGGCTCTTCGGCTATCTCGGCCACGACATGGTGCGCCTGATGGAGCGCTTGCCCGCGACCAAGCCCGACCCGCTGGGCTTGCCCGATGCGATCCTGGTGCGGCCGAGCGTTGTCGCGATCTTCGACGCCGTGAAAGCGGACGTCACGGTCGCCACTCCCGTCTTCCCCGCGCCCGGCGTCTCGGCGCGAGCGGCGTACGACCAAGCCGAAGAACGCCTCTCCGGCGTCGCCGTCGACTTCGCCCGCAACAACCTTCCCGACGACGTGCTCAGCGCCGAACCGCCGACGCTTCAAACGCCCGTCTCGAACACGACGCGCGACGAGTATCTGGACATGGTTCGCCGCGCGAAGGACTACATCACCGCCGGTGACATCTTTCAGGTCGTTCCCAGTCAACGCTTTCGCCGCCCGTTTAAGCTGCCGCCGTTTCAGCTCTACCGCGCGCTGCGCCGCCTGAATCCGTCACCGTTCCTTTTCTTCCTGAACTACCCGGGCTTCTCCGTCGTCGGCTCAAGCCCCGAAATCCTGGTCCGCCTGCGCGATGAGACCGTTACGATCCGCCCGATCGCCGGCACCATCCGCCGTGGCGCGACGCCCGCCGAAGACAAAGACCTCGCCGACCGCCTGCTCGCCGACCCGAAGGAGCGTGCCGAGCATCTAATGCTGCTCGACCTCGGCCGCAACGACGTCGGCCGCGTCACGCAAACCGGCACCGTCACGGTCACCGAGCAATTCGTCATCGAGAAATACAGCCACGTTCAACACATCGTCTCGAACGTCGAAGGCAAGATTCGCGCGGACAAGGATGCGGTCGACGCGTTGATCGCAGGCTTCCCCGCGGGCACCACGAGCGGCGCCCCGAAGATCCGCGCCCTCGAAATCATCGACGAACTGGAAAAGGAAAAGCGCGGCGTCTACGGCGGCACCGTTGGTTATTTCTCCGCCAACGGCTCAATGGACACCTGCATCGCGCTGCGCACCGCCATCGTGAAGGACGGCACCATGTATGTCCAAGCTGGCGGTGGCGTCGTCGCCGACAGCGACCCCGACGCCGAATTCATGGAGACGGTCTACAAATCCGCCGCCCTCTTCCGCGCCGCCGAAGAAGCCCAACGCACCGCGCAGTCGAAACCCAACAGCTAGATTCTAGTTCGGCGCCGGCGTCGGCAGCACCTTACTGCCCACCGGTATCTCTTCTGCCGTGGCGATCCGGCAGCTGTCGTTGTCGTGATCGTCGTCCGAAAACGGCCTGCGGCTGAACTTGAGAACGTCGCCGAGCTTGGGGCAACCCCCGCCATTGATCTTCACAAAATGCGCTCGCTTCAAGCGCGGACAGCTGTTGCCGAAGGTCACCTTGAACCAAAGCTTCAGCGGCGCCGGCGCGCCCGTCCGATGGCCATACTCAAGAACGGCCGTATGGTCGTCGACAAAAGCGAAGCCGTTGAGCTCCATGAAAGCGCAGTTGGCTGGCTTTGCCGGCTCCTCGGCCGCAACAGAAATGCCGCCCACCGCAACAACCGCCGCCACCACAACCACTAACCGAAGAAAGAGCACGCCTATCATTTGCCCAACCTCTTTGAGATTATTCCACTCTACATAACTGAACCAAGACGGCAACATATACATCCACACTCAAGGGATAGGTCGCTTTGCAGCAAAAAAACTGATGCGCGTTCGCTCTTATAGAGAATTGTCGCGGACACGATACAAGGCAGCTCCACTCGCTATCGACATGCCGAACGTCCGCCGTCTCTTGTTCAAGCAAGTGATGATTTGTAAGGTTGGTGCTCGACGCGGAGTCCTCCCCGTGGAAGTAACCACCATCTCACGCACCTACCATAGCCTGGCCCATCAGAGGCTCACGTTCCAAAAGCTCGGCTTCATTCTCGGCTGCGTCGCACTCCTCTTCGCGAACCTAGAAGCGGCCATCGCGAGCGACGACTTTCCGAGTTCGGTCACCGGCACATGGGTGGGCGAGCACTGCGGAAAGCGAACCGCAACATGGGGCATCCAAATGTCGCCCTCAAACGCATATGTCAGAGAAACGACCTGCACGCAGGGGGCCTGTGAGGAGGCGGACTACCGCGTCTGGCAGGTTGGCAGCTCCGATCGGAAGTTCGCCATTGCGCCCCACCATGTCCCAAAGGCCCCCGGCTTCCGGTACTCGTTTTCGATCGTGCTGCAATATTCTGCGAACGGTCAGCGGTTGGACGGTTTCTACGTCGCCCACCCCCGCTGCTCCACCATCCACTTGAAAAAAGTAAGCACCGACGTTCCCCCACCGCTTTCGACGCGCAGCGCCGCACGCTTGCCTCGCCCGGTTCTCGCCGTGAGCGCAGAGCTACCGCCCGCCCCGCCACCGTCATCCGACCGGGTCGATAACTCGGGCACCGGGCGCAGGCAACCATCATATGAATGCTTCGATGTCTGCCAGCCCACGAGCGACGGAAAACCTATTGCACGCGCGTGTGCGACTAGCACCCACCTGCTCAAGGGCGTAATGCGGGGCCCACATCGCCACAACTGGTTGCTTACAAACGATGTCAAATGGCAGCTAACTCGGCACGCCCGAACCACGCGCGGATTCGCTCGACAAAAATAGAGTATTCGAGCCGAAACATTCGAGGGTCACAAATTCGCGCAAGCTGGCGCCCGATCCAACAGGATGTCAGCGATGCTTGACCAACCGAATCTCGCGCTCTCGCACGACGATGCCGCCGCACTTGCGGAAGCGACCGACAAACTCCTGCATGCGAAGGACGAGATGGCTGTCGCCGCGATCGTGCGCTGCTTGGCGCGCGCATTCCCGTCGTCGCTTACAAACCGACCTTCGTGAACAGTCTGGAGATGGCGCCCGGCCGGCCGGAAGACCCCATCGCCGCCCTCGGCGCCTACTGGGCCAGGCCCTATCGCGCCCTACCCGCCCAGATACGCGGACTCGAAGCCCCGCGCGCACGACAGCCCTGGCACTTCAGCGCATTCGACAACAAGACCGCGCGCTAGTGTGACGCGCACATATCATCGTTGCAGCACGCGCGACCCGTAACGCCAAATCGCTATTGATCGTCGGCTTTTGGTGCCGCGTCATGAGAAAGTTGGTACTCCTCTACCCTGCCTGCCGCAGGCCGACGTCACCGTAGTCGCGTCGGCCGCCGACCGCTCCGAGTTCAGAACGAACCGATCAGCCGCGTTACCGGCTCCTGGACGCTGGTCCACGGCACCGCCACCAAAACGGCATACGCCATCACGCCGAGCGCGATGAACGACAGCGTCCAGACCAGCCCCCTGATATCCGGCACGCCGAACGCGTACAGCGGGAGATAGATCAGCCGCAGCGCAACGAACGCGATCGCCGCCAGTTGCGTCGTGTCAGAGCTGATGCCAGTGAGATGGATGATGAGAGCAAGCCCGATGAAGTAAGGCGCCGTCTCCATCAGATTGCTCTGCGCGCGCGATAGGCGGCCAAGAAACTTTGAATCCTGCTTTTCCGAAGGCACGTCGCGTGCCGTGTTCGCGTATTTGACGCCATGCACCCGGCGGTACTCGATCGCCGTCAGCGCCAGCTGGAACATACCGAGCGCAATCAGCGCCGCCACCATGGACAACTCAACCGTCATGCTTATCCCCCGTCGGCGCCGCATCTGCGCCGCTTAGCCAACGATACGTCCGCCTGCCCTGCTTGGAAACAGGCCACAGCAGCCCCGTCGCCTCGCCGCGCCATTTGTGCTTCAAAGGGTAAACGCCAGCCGCCGCTTGACCATGCGGCGCGCATCATTCGCAACGGAGACCGACATGTTCGCAGGCAAGACTTGGTGGATCACCGGCGCGTCATCCGGCATCGGCACCGCGCTCGCCGAGGCGCTCGCCAAGAAGGACGCACGGCTGATCCTCTCCGGCCGCAACACCGAAGCTCTCGAAGACGTCGCCAAACGTTGCGCGACGCCCTCGCTGGTCCTGCCGTTCGAAGCAACGGACTTCGCCGCCATCCCATCGATCGTCGACCGCGCATCGGACTGGGCCGCACGCAACGGCGGCGCCATCTACGGCCTCGTCAACAACGCCGGCATCTCGCAACGCTCGCTCGCCGTCGACACCGTCTTCGACGTCTATCAGCGCATCATCGCGGTCGATCTCCTGGCGCCGATCGCGCTGACGCAGGCACTGCTTCCCAAGATGGTGGCGGCGAAGGGCGGCCACATCATCGCCATCTCCAGCGTCGCCGGCATCGCCGGCGTACCGCTGCGCAGCGCCTACTGCGCCGCGAAGCACGGCCTCATCGGCTACCACGACAGCCTCCGCGCCGAGACCGCGCATCAAGGCATCCAGGTGTTGGTCGTCGCTCCCGGCTCGGTAAAGACGAACGTCTCCAAAAACGCCCTCGACGCCAACGCAAAAACCAGAGGCGTCAGCGACAACGCCATCGACACCGGCATGGACCCCGCCGTCGCCGCCGGCCGCATCATCGAAGCGGTAACCAGCGGCAAACGCGAACTCATCCTCGCCGAAGGCATGGAAGCCGCCATCGCCCAACTCCGCCGCACCGACCCCGACGCTCTCTTTGACCGCATGGCCGCCATGGTCGCCGCGGGTTATGCGCAACAAATGGGCGCGACGTCGACCTAGCTATCTCAGATCGCGAGTTCCGCTACTCCGAATCGGACTGCGCGCCAGGCGTTGGTACGCACGCCTCAAGTTCGGCTTGCGTTGGCGTTTGGGCGAGCGGTTGCTCAAACACCAACGCGCCGTCGTGGAGAAGTTCGATGTTCGTCGCTCGGTCCATCGCGCGGAAGGTGTCGTCGCTCAGGTGGAGTCCGAACATCCCCCAGTCGCCGCCGCTGCTCACCCAGCCGTCGGTCAACACCCGCCGTTTCGAGTCCTTGTTGAACCGCAGCTCGACGCGCGGCTGACCCGAGTCGGACCACGTGTTGAACACCGGATCGGCAAGAGTCAGGATGACTCCATCCTCGCCGCGACTGATCGAGGCGCGTAGGCTCTTGCCGTCATCGCGCGACAGCCACCAGCTACAGTCGGATTCCTTCGTCCACGGCGCGACAGGCGCGCCTTGCACCGCATCGCCACTGCCGCAAGCGACGAGAGCGACGGCACCGAGCAGAATCCAGTTGCGGTCAATCGGGCTCATTTCTTGCCTCCATGTTGCGCGATGCGACGCAGAACAAAGTCGATGACTAGAAAAGGAAATATGGCACGCCCGACCAGAACCTACTTGCAAAACCTAAAGCAAAAAGGCCACCCGAAGACGCCGCCTCGGATGGCCAAATGTCAGGAGGGTCGAGGGCGGAAACATCGTCCACCCAGCAATGTCAGACGCGCTCGATGATGATCGCCGGCGCCATGCCGCCCGCGGCGCACATCGTGACCAGGCCGCGCTTCAGGTTGCGGCGCTCCAGTTCGTCGAGGATCGTGCCGATGAGGATCGAGCCCGTCGCGCCGATCGGATGACCCAACGCCATCGCGCCACCGTTGACGTTGACCTTGGCGCGGTCGAGCTTCAGGTCGCGGATGAATTTTTCGGCGACGACGGCGAACGCTTCGTTGATCTCGAACAGATCGATGTCGTCGATCGTCAGTCCGGCCTTCGCCAGAACCTTCTGCGCCGCCGGCACCGGCGCGTTCAGCATCAACGTCGGGCTGTCGCCCATGTTCGCCATCGCGACGACCCGCGCGCGCGGCTTCAGCCCGTGCTTCTTCGCGTAGGCGCCCGAGGTCAGCAACAGCGCCGCGGCGCCGTCGACGACGCCCGACGAGTTGCCGGCGTGATGTACGTGCTTGATCTTGAGATCCGGATAGACCTGACGCACAAGGCTGCCCAACGTCGTCCCCGCCTTGTCGAACGGAAACTCTGCCATCGCCTCGAACGCAGGCTTCAGCGAGGACAGACCTTCCAGCGTCGTCTGGGGACGCGGAAATTCCTCGTGGTCGAGCGCCAGCGTACCGTCTTCCTTGTACACCGGCACAACGCTCTTCTTGAAATGCCCGCCCTTGATGGCGGCGTCGGCGCGCTGCTGACTGACCAGCGCCAACTCATCCAGTGCCTGGCGCGGAATATTCTCCAGCGTCGCGATCGCGTCAGCGCAAACGCCCTGATGCGTCTGCGGATGACGCGCGCGCAAGCGCATATTGCCCGCATCCATCAGCGTCGGCGGCGAATTCGGATCGGCGAGCGACGCGGTATAGGACATCATCTCCGTCCCCCCCGCGATGACGACGTCTTCCATCCCCGTCATGATCGACGCGGCAGCAAGGTTGACGGCGGTGATGCCTGACCCGCAAAAGCGATCGAGCGTCATGCCGCTGGCCTTCACCGAATAACCAGCGTCGAGCGCCGCCATGCGGCCCATGTCCATCGCTTGCTTACCGCGCTGCGTGGACGTGCCCCAGATGATGTCGTCGACCTCAGCCGTGTTG
>JAEUMM010000420.1 GCA_016792645.1 Alphaproteobacteria bacterium
GGCCTATCTGACCGCCTATGTAGGTTTGGTTCGGCGCGGGACGTTGCAGGCCGGCGAGACGGTGCTCGTGCATGGTGCGGCGGGCGGCGTCGGATTGGCGGCGGTTGATCTCGGCAAGCTGCTCGGCGCGACTGTGATTGCGACGGCTTCAAGCGATGAGAAGCGGGCGTTCCTGAAGACTTACGGCGCGGATCATGTGTTGCCGTCGTCCGGCTTTCGCGACGCGGTGAAGGATCTGACGCAGGGGCGCGGGGCGGACGTGATCTACGATCCGGTCGGCGGCGATGTGTTCGATGAGAGCGTGCGCTGTATCGCGTTCGATGGGCGGCTACTGGTCATCGGGTTCACGAGCGGCCGCATTCCGACCGTTTCGGTGAATATGCCGTTGATCAAAGGGTTCTCCGTCGTCGGCGTGCGCGCGGGGGAATACGGGCGGCAGTTTCCGGCGAAGGGCGTCGAGAATATTCGCACCATCGACGCGTGGGCGGCTGAGGGCAAGATCCGGCCGCATGTGTGTGCCGAACTGCCGCTTGAGCGTGCGCTTGAGGCAATGGCGATGCTTCAGAACCGCAAGGTGATCGGCAAGGTCGTGCTGACGATGTAGCCGTTAAGGCTGCTTCAAGACGCGTTTAAGGCTGCTTCAAGACGCGTTCGGCGAAGAGTTTGTCGAGCACAGCTTCATCTTCGCGTTCGTGGACCAGGTCGCGCGGTTTGGCGCCTTTCGTGTGGGCGATGGCTGCGACGCGGCCTTGGTTCAGGAACAGCGTGTCGGGCTCGATCGTGGCGATCGGGTCTTGGTAGGCGTCGACGGGCGAGATGATCGTCCATCCCGCCTTGCGCAATGCCGCGGCCAGGTCGCCGACGAACATCGCCGACGTGTCGTTCTCGTGCAGCAGCAGGACATGGCGCGGCGATCGGCCCAACGTGCGCACGGCGATGGCGTCGTGGAATTCGACGGCTTGCATCAGCGTTTCGAGATAGAGTTCGCGGAACGCCGCATCGTCGATCGGCTTGCCGTCGCGCTTTGCGTTGTTGGCGAGCGCGTTCAGATACCAGTCGTAGTTATCGATGGTGACATAGCCTTGGCTGTAGCCCATGCCGCGCAGGCCTTGGCGCACGGCGTCGCGTTTCTCGCGCGTGTCGCCCTCGGACAGAAAGGGGAAGCGGAACCAGGCGTGGAAGTTCGGCAGGTCGCGCAGGATGCCGTCGGCTTCGGCGATGTCGGCGAGATAGGCGTCCGCCGTCATGTTGCGCAGATCGGGATGCGTGCGCGAGTGGTTGGCGATGATGTGGCCCGCGTTTGCGTAGGCGATGAGGCGCGCTTTGCCCGAGGGCGATAGATCCCTTGGCGTTGCGAAGAACGCGGCTTGGGCGATGCCGGCGGCCTTCAGCGCGGCCAACAGCTTTTGCGTGCGTGCTTCGCCCGCCATGATCGCGCTGTCGGGGATCGGCGCGTCGTCGAAGGTGAGGGCGATTTCGCGAGCTTCGGCCGCGCCGGCCAAGGCTAGCGCGGTTGTTACGATGAGGCCGATGAGGAAGCGCATCAGACAGAGCGCTTTGTGCGGTCTTTTTCGTTGGTGCTTTTGATCATGTTGCGGATGTTTTCCCAGTCGCTGTCGCCGAGTTTGGAGAGTTGGGAGAAGTTGCCGCCGCCGGCCAGGAACGCGCCGCCGTCGATGGCGATCGTCTCGCCGGTGAGGTAGTCGCAGCCGTCGGACATCAGGAACGTGGCGAGGTTGCGCAGTTCCTGCATTTGGCCGACGCGGCCCATCGGGTTGCCGGAGGCGCTTCCATCCTGCTCGCTGCCCATGGTGCCGGAGCGTATGCTGCCGGGGTTCAGGCGTTCCCATGCGCCTTTGGTCGGGAAGGGGCCTGGGGCGATGGCGTTAAGGCGAATGCCGTGTGCGGCCCATTCGACGGCGAGCGATTTCGTCATCACGTTGAGGCCCGCCTTCGACATCGCGGACGGCACCGTGAAGGGGCCGCCGTTCCAGACCCACGTGGTCAGGATCGAGATGACGTTCGCTTTTTGCTTTTGTTCGATCCAGCGTTTGCCGGCGGCCAGCGTCACATAGAACGTGCCGTGGAAGACGATGTTGGCGATGGCGTTGAAGCCGTTGGGCGACAGGTCTTTCGTGCGGCTGATGAAGTTGCCGGCGGCGTTGTTGACGAGGCCGTTGAGCGGGCCTTCGTTGAAGATGCGCGTCATCATGTCTTCGACGGCGTCGGGCACGCGAATGTCGCAGGCGATGCCGGTGACGCGGACGTTGTTCTTCTTCGACAATTCCTGCGCGGTCTCTTCGATCACCGGGCCGCGGCGGCCGCAGATGTAGACCTCGGCGCCCAGGCTTGCGTATTCGTCCGCCATCTCCTTGCCGAGGCCTGTGCCGCCGCCGGTGACGAGAATGCGTTTGCCTTTGAACAGGTCCGCGCGAAACATCGACATGCTTAGTCTCCTTCCGATCCTTGGATACCGCCGCAGGAATAGAGCGCGGTCAGCGCCGCGGCAATGGAGTCGAAGTCGTTCTTGTTGTCGAGCGAGGGAACTTGCTCGTCGATCCACTGCGTAACCTCGCCGACCAGGCCCTCATCGGAGAGTCCGCTAGGGAAACAAAGCTGCGCCGGCGCGCGCTGACCGGGCGGCGGATTCTGAATCACGCGGGCGACCTGCTTGATCTTTGTCGCGCAAACCGCTTCGTCCGTCGAGCA
>JAEUMM010000444.1 GCA_016792645.1 Alphaproteobacteria bacterium
CAACCGGCCACCGCCTCCCGCTGACGACGATGTACGGCGCCACCGAAACGCAAGGCATCACCGTCGTCCACTGGATCACCGAACGCGTCGGCCTCATCGGCCTGCCGCTCCCTGGTCTCACGTTGAAGCTGGTGCCCAACGGTCAAAAGCTCGAAGTGCGCGTGAAGGGCCCGACGGTCACACCCGGCTACCTCAACCGCCCCGACCTCACCGAAGCCGCGTTCGACGAAGAAGGTTTCTACAAACTCGGCGACGCCGCAAAATTCGTCGATCCCCACGAACCGGCGAAGGGCCTCATCTTCGACGGCCGTGTCACGGAGGACTTCAAACTATCCTCAGGCACCTGGGTCTCGGTCGGCACCTTGCGCGCCGAACTCATAGCCGCCATCTCGCCCTTAGTGCAGGATTGCGTGGTCGCGGGCTTGGACAAGGAATACGTCGCCGTCCTCGCTTGGCCCAACATGGTCGCTGCCCGCGAAATCTGCGGCGACGCCAACCTCTCGACGCCCGATGAAATCCTGCGCTCGCCCGCGATCGAGGAATACGTGCGCGACCGTCTGCGCAAACACAACAAAGGGGCAGGCGGCTCATCCAACAAAGTCATGCGCATCATGCTGATGTCGGAACCGCCCTCGATCGACGGCCACGAAATAACCGACAAGGGCTACGTCAACCAGCGCGCCACGCTCGACCGCCGCGCCAAACTGGTCGAAGCGCTCTACGCGAAAACGCCGCCTGACGACGTCATCGCTCTATGACGGGCAAGCTCATCGGCATAGCCATACGCACAAAGGTCCGCGCGCCGATGGTAGAGATCACGCGCGCCGCGGTCACGCTCGACCGCGGCGTCGCGGACGATGCGCGCGGCGTACAGCAGAACCGGAAGGTCACGGTGCTCTTCCGCAACGATTGGGAAGCCGCCTGCGCCGATCACGGCAAACAACTGCCGTGGACAACGCGCCGCGCCAACCTCTTCGTTGACGCCGACGGCCGCAACGCCAAACACGAAGGTGCACGCATCAAAATCGGCCCCGTGGTGCTCGAAGTGTATTGCGAAACCGATCCTTGCAACCGCATGGACGAACAATCGCAAGGCCTGCGTGAAGCGCTGACGCCGAACTGGCGCGGCGGCGTCGCGTGCAAAGTGTTAACGCCCGGCGACATTTCAATCGGTGATCGCGTCGAAGTTGTTGAGTGAGCGCGCCGGTTGAACCGGAATCGCTTGCACACGCCGGTGCGCGCCTATTTGATGCGCCAAACCAGCTATACGGAAACGCGACAATGGCGCTCGACGGGATTGTAAAGGGCTTACTCGATCAGCTGGCGGCCGACCCGCAGCCCAAATTGTGGGATCTTCCTCCCGCCCAAGGTCGCGAAATGTATCGCGCCATGGCCGCCGCGCTCGAACCGCCGGGCCTCGCCATTGGCAAGATCGAAAACACCGCCATGCCCGGCCCCGCGGGCGGCGAGATCAAGCTGCGCGTCTACACGCCCGTCGCCGGCGGCGGCGCGGCGCTGCCCTGCATCGTCTTCTTCCATGGCGGCGGCTGGGTGATCGGCGACCTCGACACGCACGACGCGCTCTGCCGCACGCTGGCGAACGAGACCGGCGCGCGTGTCGTCGCCGTCGACTACCGCCTCGCCCCCGAAGCCAAGTTCCCTGCCGCGGCCGACGACTGCTACGCCGCCGTGAAGTGGGTCGAAGAGAACGCCGCCAAGCTCGGCGTCGATGCCAACCGCATCGCCGTCGCAGGCGACTCCGCCGGCGGCAATCTCTCGGCTGTCGTTGCCCTAATGGCGAAGCAGAAGGGCGGTCCCCGCATCGTCTTCCAGCTCCTGATCTATCCGGTCACCCAAGCGCGCGCGAACACCAAGTCGATGAGCGACTTCGCCGAAGGTTATTTCCTCGAAAAGAAGGGGATGGACTGGTTCTTCGACCAATACCTCGCTGCCGACACCGACCTGAACGACCCGCGCGTCTCGCCGCTTGCCGCCGCCGATCTTTCGGGTTTGCCGCGCGCCTACGTGGTGACCGCAGGCTTCGATCCCTTGAAGGACGAAGGCAAGGCATTCGCCGATAAGCTTAATCACGCGGGCGTCGCCTGCGTCTACGTCGACTACCCCGGCATGGTGCACGGATTCTTCAACATGTCGGGCGTCGTGCCGACCGCACGCGAAGCAATCGCGGAAGCGGCGAAAGCCGTACGCAAAGCTTTCGAAGGATAATCCCATGAGCGGACAGAACCGGCAGATCCACATCGTCGAACTACCGAAGGACAAACTGGGCCCCGAACACTTCCGCCTCGCACAAGGCCCAATGCCCCACGCGAAAGACGGCGAGGTTCTGCTCAAAACCAAACTCATCTCGCTCGACGCCGCCAACCGCGCCTGGATGCAAGGCGCCACTTACCGCGCAGCGATCGAAGCAGGCCAGGTGATGGCCGGCGGCGCCATTGCCGAAGTCGTGGAATCGAAAGCGCCGCATCTGAAAGCGGGCGACCTCGTCTTCGCCGACACCGGCTGGCAGGAATACGCCGCACTCCCCGGACGCCACGCGCAAAAAGTCGAACGCCGCGACCCGCTCTCGCACCTCTTGAGCGTCTACGGCATCGCGGGCCTCACCGCCTACTTCGGCTTGCTGAACGTCGGCAAACCGAAGGGCGGCGAAACCGTCGTCGTCTCCGCGGCCGCCGGATCCGTCGGCACGTTCGTCGGTCAAATCGCCAAGCTCAAAGGCTGCCGCGTCGTCGGCATCGCCGGCGGCGAAAACAAATGCGCCTGGCTGAAGCGCGAACTCGGCTTCGACGCCGCCATCGA
>JAEUMM010000445.1 GCA_016792645.1 Alphaproteobacteria bacterium
AGCGAATCCTCAGCGATCATCGTCATGTAGCGAACGCGCTCTTCAAACCCGCGAAACTCGCCGCCGAACCGCACCGGCCGCCCCATCTGCGCCGCCAACTCCGGCACGATCTCCTGATTGAGCGACAACATCGCATCCATGAACTTCAGCGCGAACGCACAACGATCCTTGATCGAAACCTTCGCCCACTCACGCTGCGCCGCGCGCGCGGCCTTCAACGTCGCGTCGATCTGCGCGTCGGTCGCAACCGGACGGCGCGCCACCTCGTGGCCATCGATAGGCGAAATGCAAACGATGTCGGTCATGGCGTCCTCAAGCGGTCTAGAGCTTAGGCGGAAGTGCTAGATGATCTCGAAGTACCGCGCCAGTTCCCAATCCGTGATGGCCTTGCGAAACTCGCGCTCTTCCCACTTCCGCGTCGCCGCATAGTGCTCCACAAACGCATCGCCGAACAGGCTGCGCGCCGCTTTCGACGCCTCAAGCCGCTCCGCCGCCTCAAACAACGTGCGTGGCAAAGCCCGGCTCTTCGGAAACTTCTTCTCGTATGCATTGCCGTCGATGGCAGCGTCCGGTTCGACCTTGTTCTCGATCCCCCAAAGCCCCGACCCGATCGCACACGCCAGCGCGATGTAGGGATTGATGTCCGCCGCCGCGATCCGATACTCGACCCGTTGGCTCTTCGCTGACCCCGGTATCACGCGCAAAGCGCAGGTGCGGTTCTCGACGCCCCACGTCGCATCCGTCGGCGCCCAAAATCCCGGGATCAACCGCGTGTACGAATTCACGGTGCAGGCGATCATCGCCAGCAACTCAGGCATCAACTTCTGCTGCCCGCCGACAAACCAGCGCATCGTGTCCGACATGTGGTGCGGCGCTTTCTCGTCGAAGAAAGCGGACTTGCCCTTCTTGTCGGTCAGCGAAATATGCAGATGCCCCGACTGCCCCGGCCAATCCTTCGACCACTTGGCCATGAACGTCGCCATCCACCCGCGCCGCTCAGCCAGCACCTTGCAGAACGTCTTGAACAACGCCGCGCGATCGGCAGCTTCGACCGCTTCCGAATGCACGATCGCCGCCTCAAGCACGCCAGGCCCCGTCTCGGTATGCAAACCCTCCAGCGGAAAATCCATCTCCTCGCCGAGCTTCATCAGATCGCGATAAAACTCCGCATGCACCGATGACCGCAGCACCGAATACCCGAAGAACCCAGGCGTGATGGTCTTGAGATCGCGATACCCCTTCGCGCGCACGGACTGCGGCGTCTCGTCGAACACAAAGAACTCGAACTCCGCCGCCGCACGCACAGAAAATCCAAGATCGCCCGCCCGCCTGATCACCCGCCGCAACACGCCGCGCGGACAACATTCCTCAGCCCGCCCTTCGAACTCGCCGAGGAACATCAGCATGTCCCCTTCAAGCGGCAACGCCCGGCACGTCGAAGGCAACACCCGCACATTCGCATCCGGATAGGCGGTGTGCCATCCCGTGAACTTCACATTGTCATAGAGTTGGTCGTTCGAATCCCATCCCAGAACGACGTCGCAAAACCCGAACCCCTTCTCCAACGCCGAGAGGAATTTCTCGCGCCCCATATACTTGCCGCGCAAGATGCCGTCGATGTCGAACACGCCGACCTTCACGTGACTGAGATTGCGTTGCTCGACGATGGCGCGGGCATCGGCCGCCGTCTTGACCTGGCGCGGTTCCATCAAGGCGCGTCCCCGTTGCGAAGGAGAAAAAACAAAGGCCGAGGACAAAGCCCCCGGCCCAAAAATCTTAGCATATCGACGCGCCGCAGCACCGCGGCGCTAGTCGAGCGTCATGTTGGCGGAAATGGCCTCCGCCGGAATACCGTAATAGCCGATCAGCTCATCGCCCTCATGCCCGTAATCATAGACAAGCTCGTCGCCCGCCTTGATGTCGGTCAGAGCATAGAACTCCATCATCATCTGCTCGTAATTCGAAACCAGGGACACGTTTTCGGGCAGCCCGTGATTGATCAAACTGCCGGGCCCCAAAACGACGCACAGATCGTCTTCCTCGTTCCACTGGAACACATAGCGCCCGACGACCGTCAGGTCCGTATGCTCGGACTCGTCGCCCGGCACGAGGATAATGTGGTCGGAAAGGACGAGCGTACCCTTAGGGATGTCGGTAGCGGCGAACACGCAACGCCCCTTGCCCGGCACGGCGCGCACAATAAGCTTCGGAGTCGACGGGGGATACAAAGGAAACCTCACGGAAAGTTGCGTTTCAGGTGCGACGACCCTACGTATCGCACCCGCGAGATCAAGACGTTTGCGCGAGCTTTCCCGAGAACATTCCGCAACCGCCGCGACAAACTCGCGTGGCCCCGGGCGGTGCACTTTGGCTAGAGTGCGCCCCAAGGCACCACGGATGCCAAAACACGAGATGGGGGTTAAGAGTTTCATGAAGAGACGCACGTTCCTGCAAAGCGCAACCGCAGCCGCCGCGCTCGGCGCGGCAGCGCCGGTTATCGCCGCAACCAAGACAAAGGAGACCGCATTGGGGCCCCTGCTCGAACCCTGGACCGGACCGCATGGCGGCATACCGCGCTTCGACAAAGTGAAGGTCGAAGACTTCAAACCCGCCTTCGCCAAGAGCATGGACATGCTGCGCGCCGAGGTTCGCGCCATCACCGTGAAACGCACAGCACCGACCTTCGACACGATCATCGTGCCGTTCGAGGACGCCGGCCGCGAATACGGGCGCGTGCAGAACTTCTTCGGCATCTACACGTCGACGATGAACGACAAGACGATGCAGGCGATCGAAACCGAAATGTCGCCGATTCTCTCCGCCTTTGGCGATGAACTCATCCAGAACGAAGAGCTGTTCCAGCGCATCAAGGCCGTCCACGACGCGCGCGAGAGCGCGAACCTGACGGCCGAACAAAAGCGTCTGGTCGAAGTCTACTACAACCGCTTCGCCCGCCGCGGCGCCGCGCTGAACAAGGAACAAAAGGCGCGCCTCACAGACATCAATCAGCGTCTGGCCACCCTCTTCACCCAGTTCAGCCAGAACCTGCTCGGCGATGAGGAGCATTACACGCTCGTCGTCGACAAGGAGTCCGACCTCGCCGGCCTGCCGCAATCGATCCGCGACAGCGCGGCCGAAGCGGCGAAGGAACGCAAGATGCCGGGCAAGTGGGTGTTCACGAACACCCGCTCGTCGATGGAACCGTTCCTGGTCTTCGCCGACAATCGTGCGCTGCGCGAGAAGGGCTGGCGCATGTGGAACAGCCGCGGCAACAACAACGACGAACGCGACAACAAGAAGATCGCCGGCGAAATCCTGCAGCTGCGCGCCGAACGCGCGAAAATGCTGGGCTATGCCAGTCACGCGCATTGGATCGTGGACGACAACATGGCCAAGACGCCGGACGCCGCGATGAACCTGATGACAAAGGTCTGGAAAGCGGCGGTTGCGCGCGTGAAGGAAGAAGTCGCCGACATGCAGGCCTTGGCCGACAGCGAAGGCGCGAAAATCAAGATCGAACCGTGGGACTATCGCTACTACGCCGAGAAGGTGCGCAAGGCCAAATACGACGTCGACCAGAACGAGGTGAAACCCTATCTGCAGCTCGACAAGATGGTCGAGGCGATGCACTGGGCCGCGGGCCAGGTTTACGGCCTGGAATTCAACAAGCTATCGGGAATCCCGGTCTATCACCCGGACATGTCGGTTTACGAAGTTGTCCGCGGCGGCAAGCGCGTCGGCCTCTTCTACTTCGACCCCTACGCGCGTGCCGGGAAGAGCTCCGGTGCATGGATGAACGAATACCGCACGCAGGAGAAGTTCGAGGGCGAAACGACGCCGATCGTCTCGAACAACTGCAACTACGTGAAAGGCAAGCCGGGCGAGCCTGTGCTGATTTCCTGGGACGACGCCAGCACGCTGTTCCACGAGTTCGGCCACGCGCTTCACGGGCTCGTCTCGAACGTCAACTACCCGACGCTTGCCGGCACCAGCGTAAAGCGCGACTTCGTCGAATTCCCAAGCCAGGTCAACGAGTATTGGTTCGAGACGCCGGAGGTCTTGAACAAGTTCGCCGTTCACTATCAGACCGGCAAGCCGATCCCCAAGGAACTTGTCGACCGCATTCTGAAGGCAGGGAACTTCAATCAGGGCTTCGAAACCGTCGAATACCTCGCCAATGCGATCTACGACATGAAGCTCCACACCGAAGCGACGCCCGACAAGACGATCGATATCGCCGCCTTCGAGAAGAAGACGATGGCCGAGATCGGCATGCCGAAAGAGATGGTCCTACGCCATCCGGCGGCCGCCTTCGGCCACATCTTCTCGGGTGACGGGTACTCTGCCGGCTACTACGTCTACATCTGGGCGGACGCGATGACCGCCGACGTCTATGAAGGCTTCCAGGAAAAAGGCGGCCTCTACAACAAGGAGGCCTGCAAGCTCCTGGAAACGTCGATCATGAGCGTCGGCAACTCGATCCCGCCGGACG
>JAEUMM010000455.1 GCA_016792645.1 Alphaproteobacteria bacterium
TGATCCGGCAGTACAATCTGCAGCGTGACGAACTGATCGCCGGCCGGTTGGATCGCGTATCCCGGAATACCCTTGCCCTTAAGCTTGAACACCTGACCCGCATTCGCACCGGGCGGTATGACCATCACGACCGGTCCGCCCAAGGTCGGCACCTTCACCTTCGCCCCGTGCAATGCTTCATTCAGCGTGATCGGCAGGTCGAGGTGGATGTCGTGGCCCTCGCGGCGGTAGTAGGGATGCGCCTCGATCTTGATCGTGATCATCGCGTCGCCGGCCTGGCCGCCGGGAATACCCGGCTCGCCCAAACCCTTGAGGCGGATCGATTGGCCGTCCCGCACGCCGATCGGAATCTTCACGTCAAAACGCTTGCCCGCCGGCAACTTCACGCGCCGCGTGCCGCCCAGCGCCGCTTCCTCGAACGTGATCGACAGGTCGTAGTGACTGTCGAGGCCCTTGCCCGGCGTCGGCTTCTTTCGCGCGCCGCCGGACCGCTCGCCGAAGAATTCCGAGAACAGATCTTCGACCCGGCTCTTCTTCGGCTCGCTCGCCGAGCCCGATCCAAACGCGCGTTCGAACGCGTTGCGGAAAGCCGAACTCGTCCCGTCGCCGTTCGTCTGCGCACCGTTCGTCTGAGCGCCGTTCGTCTGCGTTCCGTTGGCGTGCCCGTTGACGTGGGCGCCGTTGGTGCCGTTCTTTGCCTTGGTGGCGGTCTCGGCGTGTTCCTTTTGCGGCTCTTCTTCCGGCTCCCGCCGCGGGACATACCCGTGGCGCGGGTTGCCGTGCGCGTCAATCTCGCCGCGGTCGTAGGCCTTGCGCTTCGACGGGTCGCCGATCACCTGATAGGCGATCGAAAGATCTCTGAAGCGCTTGCCCTTGTCGGACGCGCCTTCGCTGGTATCGGGATGGAATCGCTTCGCCAGCGAACGAAAGGCCGACTTGATGTCGTCCTCACTCGCCGACCGCTGAACGCCGAGTACTGAATAGGGGTCATACATCAGCAAGCGCGCTCACACGCCGAGGGGCGTCTGTTTGAAATCAATTGTTAATTGTATCTTAATAACCCACCGCTACGCACTGCCATACTACGTCGCAGGGCGATCGCGCAAATTACAAATATTTTCAAAAGGTTAGGGTGCTTTGGTGCCGTCCGGTGCCGGCGTTCTGACCAAGGATTCAGCGATCGCCCGCTCCGCCGGGGCCAGTTGAGCGGCCACAAAGGCAAGCTCCGAGGCCGCTTTTGGATGCCCCTGATTCGCGGCAAGTTTCAACCAGCGATACGCCTCGATCATGTCTTGCCCGACACCCTCGCCGCGCTCATAGAGCAGCCCAACGCGCAGTTGCGCATCGGCAGTGCCTCGCCCGGCCACGTTGCGCCACGTCGCGAACGCAAGCCTCTTATCCTGCGCTGCATAGGCCGTGAGTCCCGCATTCATCTGCGCAAGATCGGCTGGCGGCATCTTGGCGATCTGGTCCGCAGGCACGACATCGCCGGGCATCGGCCGTCCGGCATCGGCTGCGCCGGCCGTCGGCGACGGGGCGGGCGGCACGTTCTGTTCCGCCGTGATCTTCCCGCCGCCGCGATACGGGTCGTCTTCGTCGCCGACCGGCGTTGACGACGTGGCGGGCGCTGGCCCCATCGACGAGAGCTTCGCCTGCGCCGGGGCATAACCGTTGCGCGCCGCGCGTTCGATCAACGCGCGCGCCCGCGCCGGATCGCGCTCAACGCCGACGCCTTGCTCATACATCTCAGCGAGCTTGACCTGCGCCAGAGAAAGACCCGCCGCGGCGGCACGCGAATACCAAGCCGCGGCCGCTTGCGGATTCTTCTCCACGCCTTCGCCGGCCAAATACATGTCGCCGACATTCGCCATCGCCGTGACGAGGCCCTTCTCCGCCGCGCTGGCGTAAAGCTTGAAGGCCTTCTTCACGTCCTTCTCGACGCCCTTGCCTTGACGCAGCAACTGCGCAGCGTTGCGCATGGCGGCCAAGTCATCTTCATCGGCAAGGTCCGACCAGATCCGATAGGCGCCGGCATAATCGCCCGAGTCATAGGCGGCGACGGCCTGATCGAACCGGGAAGCCTTCTCGGCCACCACGTTCGTCGCGCACGCGTTCAGCAGAACCGCCAACGCAACCAAAATCGCAAAACGCAAAGTTACCATCATGGGGTGCGAGCGGCTCTCAATCTCATCAGCGGTGCCGCGTGGAAGGGGCGCGCGACAGGTCGTCTCCCGCGTCCTATATACTGGACTTGAGAGCAACAGCGCAGTGTGAAATGGCATGGCCGACCTGAAGCCGATAGAAGACGCCCCGTCCGAGATTCCGGCGGCCGGCGACCCCTTCGCGCAATTCGCGGAATGGTTCGCCCTCGCCGCCGCCAAGGAACCCAACGACCACAATGCAATGGCGCTCGCGACGGTTGACGCAAGCGGCCTGCCCAACGTGCGCATGGTTCTCTTGAAGGGATACGACGCCGCCAGCTTCGTCTTCTACACGAACTTCGAAAGCGCAAAGGGCAGGGAGCTGCTCGGTGCCAAACAAGCCGCGCTCGGCTTCCACTGGAAGAGCTTGCGGCGCCAAATCCGCATTCGCGGCCCTATCTCTGTCGTCACCGATGCCGAAGCCGACGCCTATTTCGCTTCGCGTCCGAAAGACAGTCAGATCGGCGCCTGGGCGTCGCGCCAATCGCGCGCGCTTAAGGGCCGCTTCGAACTGGAAACGGAAGTCGCGCGCTACGCCGCGAAATACGGCCTGACGAGAGTCCCGCGCCCGCCGCACTGGTCCGGCTTTCGCCTCACGCCGACAGAGATTGAGTTCTGGCGCGACCGCCCCTTCCGCCTGCACGACCGCCTCGCCTATCGCCGCGGGTCACCCACATCGCCATGGCGCACAGAGCGCCTGTTCCCGTGAGTGGCGCTGGCGCCACCACGTCGGCGAGGCCGGCGGTAAGCGGCGCGGAAGCCGAACGCCTGAAGCGTTTGGCAACGAACGCTGCTGTCGCCGTTGCCGCAACGCTCATCGCCGTTAAGCTGTGGGCGTGGATTGCAACCGGCTCGGTCGCGATGTTGGCAACGCTCGTCGACTCGGCGCTCGATCTCGTCGCATCGACGCTCAACCTGTTGGCCGTTCGCCACGCCCTCACGCCCGCCGACGCCGAGCATCGTTTCGGTCACGGAAAGGCCGAAGCGCTCGCGGGGCTAGGCCAAGCCGCCTTCATCGCCGGCTCCGCGGCCTTCTTGTTGTTCGAAGCGTTGGGTGGCCTTGTTCACCCGAAGCCCGTTGAGCAAACCGTCGCCGGCCTTGTCGTCATCGCAATCGCGCTGGCGCTCACCGGGGCTCTCATCATTCTTCAGCGCTACGTGATCGCGCGAACGCGCTCGTTGGCGATCGGCGCCGATCATCTGCACTACACCACCGACATCGCAACCAACCTCGGCGTTGTCGTCGCGCTCGTCGCAGCCGGCATGTGGGGCTGGACCATCGTCGATCCCTTAATGGGTCTCGCCATCGGCGGCGTGATCGCATACGGCGCCTACCAGATTCTGCGCGGCTCGTACGACGAGTTGATGGACCGCGAGTTCGACGACGCCGACCGTCAGCGCATCAAGGACATCGTGAATGGCCATCGCGACGTCCTTAGTCTGCACGACCTGCGCACACGCCGCGCCGGCCATCGTTCGTTCATCCAACTCCATCTCGAATTACCGCCGAGCATGACCTTGGATGAGGCGCACCGGATCAGCGACGAAGTCGAAGACGCGATCAAGGCCGCTTTCCCCGACGCCGAAGTCCTGACGCACCAAGACCCCGCGGGCGTCGACGAACCGGTCGTCCGTTTCGACAAGCATTAGTCCGATGGACCAGAGCGCGATCGTAGAGTGGCTCCGCGCCGGACGGCCTTGGGACAAGATACCGAAGGTCGAAGAGACGCACGCGGCCTATGTCTTTCTCGTTGGCGAACAGGCGTTCAAGCTGAAGAAGGCGGTCAACCTCGGCTACCTAGACTTTTCGACGCCGGAAAAGCGCCGGCACGTCCTCGAACGCGAACTGAAACTGAACCGCCGAACGGCGCACGAGATGTACCGCCGCGTGCTGCCCATCACCGAGCGCGACGGTCAACTGGCGCTGGACGGGCAGGGACGCACCGTCGACTTCGTGTTGGTCATGAACCGCTTCGCCGACGGCGCGCTGCTGAGCGACTGGGCCGACAGCGGCAAGCTCGACATCGCGATGGTCGAAAAACTCGCCCACCACATCGCCGCCTTCCACGCCGCCGCCGAACCCGTCTCGAACATCGACTGGCCCCGGGCCGCCGCGCGCATCGCCGACGAAAACCTGCGTGACATCACGGATCAGCCCGCAGTCTTCGACCCGGCCTCAGTGCCGGCCCATGCCGCCAACCGCGCTCGCGTGCATGATGCCGCACGCGTGACGCTGCAGCGCCAGTCGGGTGCGGTTCGTCATTGCCATGGCGATCTGCACTTGCGCAACGCGTTCGTCGAACACGGCCGTCCGGTGCTCTTCGACTGTATCGAATTCGACGATTTCTATGCCAACATCCCGCCGCTCTACGATCTCGCATTCCTCATCATGGATCTCTGCGCGCGTGACCTAAAACCTCATGCGAACCGCGCCCTCAACGCATGGACGATCGATCAGCCGCCGACGCGTTGGCATGGTCTGCTCGAAGACCTCGCGGCGCTGCCCGCTTACCTCACCTGGCGCGCCGAAATTCGCGCCAAGACCGAAGGCCGCAGGTCTGGCGCGGCCGGTATCGCGCGCCATTACTTCAATCTGGCGTGTGAGTTCGCCGCGCCGTCGCCGCCCGCGTTGATCGCGATCGGCGGGCTCTCGGGCACCGGCAAGTCGACTCTCGCTCGCGCACTCGCGCCGAACACCGGTCGCGCCCCCGGTGCCATCCATCTGCGCACGGACGAGATCCGCAAACGCCAAGCCGGCGTCAGCCTCGACGCACATCTTGCGCCCGCCGCCTACGCGGCCGAACGCAGTGCCCGCGTCTACGCCGCGATGGAAGATCTCGCCGGCGCGGCGCTGCGCGCGGGCCAAGCCGTCATCGCCGACGCCGTCTTCGCCCGCGCAGACGAACGCAAAGCCATCGAAGCCGTCGCCGCAAGCGTGGGCGTACCGTTCATCGGCCTTTGGCTCGAAGCGCCGACGCCGATGCTCGAAACGCGCCTCGACCGCCGCACCGGCGACGCCTCGGACGCCGACAAGGCGGTCCTGCACCGCCAGCTGACTTACGACCTGGGCGCGATCACCTGGACGAAACTCGACGCCGGCCAAGCTGCTCACGCGCTCGCCGAGGCGGCGCGCAGGCACGCCGCTCACGGAGCAGCCGGCGCGGCAGGCTTGTCGCCGTCATAGACGATCGGCCCGGACACCGTCAGCTGCGGCTGCTTGAAGTGGATCCAGTCCACCAAGAGCGGGAAATAACCCGGCGAGAATCCCGTCTCCACCCGCGTGCCGTCCGGCTTCTGAATGAACTCGATGATGCCGTGATCCGCATTGGGGAACATCACGACGTCCAGATTGGACCGGCGCGCCTGCACGTCGCGCAGGATCTTCAGCGTGTTGGCGCTCGGCGCCGAACTGTCGCGTCCCGCAAGCACCCACAGATGCGGCCCCTGATAGGCTTGCAGCGCGGGCAGCGGATCGTATTCCCATGACGTGCCGACATCGAGCCACGGTCCAACGATCTGGATGACCCAGTTGGGCAGCCCCAACAAGTACCCGGTGTACTCGCCGTTGACCTTCTCGTACCACGGCTCCTTGCCGTATTTGGCGCGCACCGCGTCGAGGTCTTCGTAGCCGTCCTTGAAGCGCGACAGCATGATCTTTCCGGTCGCGTCGGTGATCTCGCGCGCCTTCGCGATCACGTCTTCGCCGTAGCCGGCGCCGCGCAGATCGTCGAAAACCTCTTCGCGATCCTCGGCCAGCACGCCTTCGGCCAGTCCGAACCCGACGACGACGAAGTCGGTTTTCACCTTGCTCGCGGCGAGCGGCAGGATCCACCCCGCCTGACTACCGCCTTGGAATCCGACCTCGCGGGCAAGCGCACCTGCCGTCTTGCGCGCCGTGGTCAACGCCGCCGCCATGTCGTCGGCGAGCCAGTGGAAGTTCTGCGAGTACGTGCCTTCGGATTGGCCCGTGCCGCGCTTGTCGAACACGAAGACGCCGATGCCGTTCGCGGGCAAGAGATATTGCAGCCGGTTGAACAGAACGGCGGAGTCGCGCTCCGACCCGTGCCCTAGCACCGCAACCGGCACCGCGCCCTCGACGCGCGGCATGACAAGCCGCCCGTAGAGCTTCAGTCCGTGACTGACGAACGTCGCTTCCGTGATGTCGAAGGTGTTGCGGCGGCCTTCGTTGTCGTCAACAGCGCCCGCGCCGCGGATGCGCACCACGCCGTCCGTGCACGAGCCGAACTCGACGCTCGCCCCGGGCGTCACGTCGCCCGTCCACCCGCGCGACATCGTGAAGGTGGTCGGCATGTCGCCCGCGTCCGGCGCCGGGTCGAGCTTCCACGTTTCGCCGCTCATGAGTGTAAGACGCAGCGACCGGATCCCCGTCGTAGGCGTCACCGAGCCAATGAGGCCGTCGCTGAAATCATAGCCGCCATAGTAACAGGCCAGACGCGCATCGGGCTTGGGCTCGTAGAAGAAATAGACCCAAACCCCAAGCCCAACGAATCCCAAAAGGATCGGTATCAGCAGCAGACGTCGAAGCCACATGTTTCGTCCCTCAAGCTGCCGCGCGGTCAATCGCGCAACTTCTCCCGCCTGACCCACGCTTCCGTCTTGTCCAGCGCGCGGGTGAAACGGTCGAACATCTCGTCGATCTCCGCCTCCGTGATGATCAACGGCGGACAGAACCCCAACCGGTCCGACAACATACCACGCGTGAAAATACCTTCCTCCTGCGCGAACGCGGCACAATTCATCGCGACCGCCTTCTCGGCGGCGAAATTCCGTTTCGTCGCCTTGTCCGCCACCAGTTCCACGCCGCCGAGCAGTCCGACGCCGTCCGCTTCGCCCACCAGTGGATGCTCGCGCAAACGCCGCAACCGCTTCAAGAAATGCGGCGCCACCCGCCGCACATGCCCGATGATGTTGCGCTCTTCATAGATTTTCAGCGTCTCGATCGCGACCGCGGCCGCCACCGGATGTGCGCTGTAGGTGAAGCCGTGCCCGAACGTCCCGATCGCGCGGCTCTGGTCCAGCATCGCCTGATACATGTCCTCATGCATCAGCATCGCCGAGATCGGCAGATAAGCCGACGACAGCGCCTTGGCGCACGACAGTGTTTGCGGTCGCATGTTGAACGTCTGCGCGCCCCAGTAGTTTCCGGTGCGCCCGAACCCGCATATCACCTCATCGTCGATCAATAAGATGTCGTACTTGGCCAGGATCGGCTGAATGCGATCGAAATACGTCGCCGGCGGAACGATCACGCCGCCCGCGCCCATCACCGGTTCCGCGATGAACGCGGCAATCGTGTCGGAACCTTCGCGCTCGATCAGCGCCTCGAGATTGGCGGCCATCCGCGCCGCAAAATCGTCGTCGCTCTCGCCCGGCTCGGCATTGCGATACGCGTGCGGACAATCCGCGTGAAGGATGCCGGCGAACGGCAGATCGAACGCGCGATGATTGTTCGGCAAGCCGGTGAGGCTCGCGCTTACCAGCGTCACGCCGTGATAGGCCTTCGTGCGCGAGATGATTTTCTTTTTCTGCGGCTTGCCCTTCGCGTTCCAGTAGTACCAGGCAAGCTTCACCTGCGTGTCGTTCGCCTCGGATCCCGAATTCGCGAAGAACACCTTCGACGCGGCGAACGGCGCCACCTCTTTCAATTTCTCCGCAAGCTCAATCCCCGGCTCGTGGCTGCGCCCGGCGAAGATGTGCGAATAGGGCAGATGCCGCATTTGTTTCGCCGCCGCTTCGACGAGCCGCTCCTCGTTGTAGCCGAGGCTCACGCACCACAGCCCCGCCATCGCGTCGATATATTCGCGGCCGTGACTGTCGAAGATATAGACGCCCTTGCCGCGCTCCAGGATGACGGGTCCAACTTCCCGATGCCGGGCGAGGTTGGTGTACGGATGTATCAGCGCTTCGACATCGCGCGCCTGAGCATTGGTCAGAGGCATGGACGCTCACTCGGTTGCTTCGGTGTCGACGGTTGACCGACGTGTCGGGCCGGGTCAAGCGACGATGTGACCGCGCTCACGAGGCCGCGCCGATCCGCGGGATCCGAACCTCCGTATTGTCCCCCTGCCGCGCCGCACATAAGATCGGCCCAAACGGGGGCTGAACGGCCCGCCAGCTATTGGAGGAACGAATGCTCGGATCTATGCAGGATTGGCCCTTGGTGGTGCCCTCGATCCTGGATCACGCGGCCCATTTTCATGGCGAGCGCGAGGTCGTCAGCCGCTCGGTTGAGGGGCCCATCGTCCGCACCAACTACCGCCAAGTCCACAGCCGCGCCCGCAAGGTCGCAAAGGCGCTCACCCGGCGGGGCATCCGCCTCGGCGACCGCATCGGCACGCTCGCCTGGAACACCGGCCGCCATATCGAAGCCTGGTACGGCATCATGGGGATCGGCGCGGTCTGTCACACCATCAACCCGCGCCTGTTCCCGGAGCAGATCGTCTACATCATCAATCATGCGAACGATCGCATGATGTTCGTCGACCTGACCTTCGTCCCGATCCTGGAGAAAATCGCCAAGCAGATCGACGGCGTCGAAACCTTCGTCGTCCTGACCGACAAGGCGAACATGCCAAAGACGACGCTTCGCAATGCCATTGCGTTCGAGGATCTCGTCGGCGACGTCGACGACGATTTCAGCTGGGCGAAGTTCGACGAGAACACGGCCGCCGGCCTCTGCTACACCTCCGGCACGACGGGGAACCCGAAAGGCGTGCTCTACTCGCATCGCTCGAATGTCCTGCATGCGATGGCGGTGAATACGTCCGACTGCATCGGTGCGAAGTCGACCGATACGCTTCTGCCGGTCGTGCCGATGTTCCACGCCAATGCGTGGGCAACGACATTCGCCTGCCCGATGAACGGCACCAAGATGGTGATGCCCGGCGCAAAGCTCGACGGACCGTCGGTGTACGAACTGCTCGACAGCGAGAAGGTCACCATCAGCGCCGCGGTGCCGACCGTGTGGCAGATGCTCCTCGCCCATATGGAGGCGAACAATCTGAAGCTGCCGCACCTACGCAAGGTGATGATCGGCGGTTCGGCGTGTCCGCCGTCGATGATCGAAACCTTCGAGAAGAAATACGACGTCGAAGTGATGCATGCTTGGGGCATGACGGAGATGTCGCCCGTCGGCACCATCGGCTCGTTCAAATCCGGCATGGAAGACCTGCCGTGGGCGGAACAGCTGAAGGTGAAGTCGAAGCAGGGCCGCGCCATGTACTCGGTCGAAATGAAGATCACCGACGACGACGGCAAGGATTTGCCCCATGACGGCAAGACCTTCGGTCATCTGATGGTGCGCGGCCCCGCGGTCGCGCGCGCTTATTTCAAGGGCGAAGGCGGACGCCACGGCACGGACTCGATCGTCGACAAAGACAACTGGTTCGACACCGGCGACGTCGCAACGCTCGACGAACTCGGCTTTATGCAAATCACCGACCGCGCAAAGGACGTCATCAAGTCGGGCGGCGAATGGATCTCCTCGATCGACGTCGAGAACATCGCCGTCGGCTGCCCCGGCGTCGCGCAGGCCGCGGTGATCGGCGTTGCTCATCCGAAATGGGATGAGCGCCCGCTCCTCATTGTCGTGCGCAAGGCCGACGCCAACGTGACGAAGGCCGACATGCTGAAATACCTCGACGGCAAGATAGCCAAGTGGTGGATGCCCGACGACGTCGCCTTCGTGAACGAAATCCCGCTGACCGCGACCGGCAAGATCCAGAAGACGACGCTGCGCCAGCAATTCAAGGACTACAAGCTGCCGGCCGCCTGATCGGCGAATGAAAAACAAAAAGGGGCGCGCCACGCGGCGCGCCCCTTTGCATTTGCGCGGCCGTTGGTCAGCGCAATGGCTCGAGATCGGTGTTCTTCACCCAGCCCTGATTGCCGTTCTCGTCTTCGACCTTCCACCACAAGCCGTCCTTCTCGCCCAAGGGATCGACACGCGCGCCGGCAGGCAGCTTTCGAACGACCGCCGAACCCGGATCCGGGAAGCGGTGCATTTTCGTGGGCCGGATTGTCTGATAGGCCTGCTCAGGCGCCGCATCCGAAGCATTGTCCGGCAGCGAACCCAAATTCGCGACCAAGCCCTTGTACGCCTCAAGAAACGCGAGCGAGATGACCTGGCCGATCTCCGTATCTTCGTAACCGCCGCCGACCACGCCGCCGAAGCCGCCCCATCCCCCGGCACCCGCGCCGAGTGCGAACGACACGTCGGTCTTCTTCGCCTTGCCCTCTTCGACGGCTTTCGTTTCAGAGGTGCGAACATCCGTGACCGACAGGATCGCCTGGGCCTCCAGATCGCGCGTCTTCAACCCGCCGCCGATCGCGCCGCCGACGGGCCCGCCAATGATCCCGCCCACGATGCCGCCGGCCGCTGAACCGCCCGTATCGCGGTCGGCCGCAACGACTTCGGCGACAAGAATGTAGTCGGCCGCGCGAACCTGTCCGCCGCCAACATTCGACTTCTTCTGCAGCGATCCTTGCTTGCCCAGGTCGCGCTCCCGCTGCGCAGCATCAAACCCTGCGCCGCGATCGACGAGCACGAAGCAACCCGAGCGTTGTACGTAGAGCTTCAAGAGCTTCTGCGGCGATTGCAGGTCGTACTCGTTCCAGCCCTTGCGGTCGCCGTCGACGATGGTGATCGCACCCAACGACCGCTCGCATTTCGGAATCTCCGGTCGCTTGGTGTCCTCGGCCTGCACGGACGTGGCCGAGATAACCATAGCAAACACGGCGCAAAGCGCCGGCAGCCCAAAGCCGCCACGCCGATCAATTCGTCCCATAGTCTAACCCCCAAAAAATACGCAACCCCCGCGCCTGATATACACGTAACGCCGACACACCGGCAATCCGAGGCCGCAAAACGTCGCCTTGCGCGAGAGGGAACGGCGGCCCAAACTCCCATGAGGCTAGAAACAGAGCCGGGGGAGACCGCAATGAAAGATTGGCTCGGGCGCTTGGCGCTCATCGCTGGCGTCATCGCCGCCGGACTCGTCCTCGCAGCCGGACCGTCTCATCGCTTCGGCTACTTGGATTGGATGCCGGCCCTCGGCCTGTTGGGCTATGGCGTCTACGCGGCAATGGGTGCCGGCGCACTAGCCGTGCTGTGGCTCATCTTCGCACTCATCGGCCGATCGGCTTCAGGTTGGGTGACGATCGTGATCGCACTCGCCTTGGCCGTCGGCGCCGCGGCCGGTCCCATAGGCATGCGGATGACGGCGGCAAGCCTGCCGTTCATCCACGACATCACCACCGACACGGCAGAGCCGCCGGCCTTCGTCGCGCTGAAGCCTGCGCGCGATGCGGCCTTCAACGGCGGCGATTACAAGACCGATCCCGCGGAGCAGCAGAAGGGCTATCCCGACATCCAGCCGCTGATTGATCCCGCGACCCCGCCCGCCGACATGTTCAAGCGCGCCGAAGCCACGGCGCGCGCGATGGGGTGGGAAATCGTTGCCGCCGTTCCGCAAGACGGTCGCATTGAAGCCACCGACACCACCGCATGGTGGGGCTTCAAAGACGACATCGTCATTCGCATCCGGCCTGAAGGTGAAGGCTCGCGTCTCGACATCCGCTCCATGTCGCGCGTCGGCAAATCCGATCTCGGCAAGAATGCGGATCGCATCCGCAAATTCTTCGCCGCCCTCAAGGAAACGAAATAGCAGCTTGACCACACCGCACAAAGCCGCCGACCTTCACGTCGAACTCCCGAATCTGACGACGGATCGCAGTTACGATCCGGCCTACGAAACGTCGGTCGAGATCTCGCCGCTGATCCGTCGCGTTCTCGCGCGCAATCCGAACGCCTTCACGTTTCACGGCACCGGCACCTATATCGTCGGCCGCGGGAAGGTCGCGGTCATCGACCCGGGCCCCCTGATCGACGAACACGTCGAAGCTTTGAAGGCGGCGCTGAAGAACGACGTCGTCACGCACATTTTGATCACCCACACCCACAACGACCATTCGCCGGCCGCCGCGCCGCTGAAGGCGGCAACCGGCGCCAAGACCTACGCCTTCGGCCCGCACGGCGCGGGCAAGAAAAGCGAAGGCGTCGATGTGGAGGAGGGCGGCGATATGGACTTCCGCCCCGACGTCACGATGCGCGACGGCGACGCGATCGAAGGCGAAGGCTGGACGTTCGACTGCGTCTACACACCCGGCCACACCTCGAACCACATGTGCTTTGCCTTGCACGAGGAACGTGCGCTCTTCTCCGGCGACCACGTCATGGGCTGGTCGACGACGGTCATCGCGCCGCCCGACGGCGACATGGCGCAGTACCTCGCCAGCCTCCGGAAACTCACGACGCGCGACGACCAAATCTACTACCCGACCCACGGCAACGCCGTGAAGAACCCGCAGCGCTTCGTGTCGAAACTCATCGAACACCGCCACGCCCGGGAACGTCAGATCGCGGTCTGCCTCAAGGACGGCCTCACGCGCATCCCCGACATGGTGGCCGTCATTTATTCCGAGATCGACAAGCGCCTACACCCCGCGGCCGCGATGTCGGTGCTTGCCCACTTGCGGCACATGGTGGCGACCGGCCGTGCCGTAACGGACGGTCCTGCAACCGCCGCGAGCGTCTATCGTCCCGCGACATGAGTTGACACGCCGCCCGCCGGTACGCCTCACTGCGCCTTCAAAAATTCCATGGGAGGAAACCAATGAAATTCTACAACTCGATCGGACCCAACCCGCGGGCCGTGCGCATGTTCATGGCCGAGAAGGGCTTGAAGGTTCCGACGGTCGAAGTCGACTTGATTAAAGGGGAAAACCGTCAGGACGCGTACAAGCAAAAGAACAACGCCGGCCAAATGCCCTGCCTCGAACTCGAAGACGGCACGACGATCAGCGAGATCACCGCAATCTGCGAATATCTCGAAGACACGAATCCGAAGCCCGCCCTGATCGGTTCGACGCCGAAGGAAAAGGCGGAGACGCGCATGTGGACGCGCCGCATCGATCTCAACATCGTAGAACCGCTGGCCAACGGCTTCCGCTACAGCCAGGGCCTGCCCCTGTTCAAGGATCGCATCCCGACCGCGCCCGAAGCCGCCGACGGTCTGAAGCGTATCGCGCAAGATCGCATGCTGTGGCTCGACAAGATGGTAGCCGGCCGCCAGTGGATTTGCGGGGACAGGTTCAGCTACGCCGACATCCACCTCTTCGCCTTCCTCGATTTCGGAAAGCAGGTCGGCCAACTGTTGAACCCGGAAGCCAAGACGATCGCCGCCATCTACGACCGCGCCGGCGCGCGCCCAAGCGCAAAGGCATAAGGCGCCGCGCTCACGCCCAAGTGATTGGTCGCCTCTTCTGGTGGATCTACACGGCTGTGTGGGCCGCGCTCGCTATCAGCATCGTGATCCTGACGCTCGGCCGTCTCGTCTCAACCCATGAGGCCGGGGAATCTGGCCGCGCGCCCGTCACGTCCATGTGACTGGATCGGCGCCGCCGGCCCTGCTCGCATCCCGCGCGAACAGGGGACAAAGACCATGATCGCGCTCGCACGCGCCACGTTCGTTACGGCGCTCCTTCTCGTCCTCGCGGCACACGCGCACGCGAAGAACGATCTCTTCGATCTCGAGTGGAAGGAACTCGCGCCCGGCGTCCACGTCGGCCAACGCCCTGACCCGATGCGCTATCCCGTCGTATGCAACACCGTGATCGTGATCGGCAGCGACGGCGTTCTCGTCTTCGATGGCGGCGGCTTCCCCACCCAAGGCGACCAAGTGGCCGCGAAGGTGAAAGCGCTGACGCCCAAGCCCGTGAAGTTCATCGTCATCAGCCATTGGCACGGCGACCATAACCGCGGCATCTCACCGATCTTGGACGCCTACCCGGGTGCCCAAGTCGTCGGCCACGAATTCACCAAGGCCGCGATGCTCGGCGCACCGATGCAGCGCATCCACAAGGCCGAAGTCGCCGGCGACGCCCGCGACACCGCGGAGGCGATAAGGAAGGCTCTGGCCGACAACAAATTCCTCGACGGCTCGCCCCTGGATCCGGCCGAGCGGCCCTTCTTCGAACGCTTCGTCGCCGACAACGTCGCGCATCAAGCAGAGCTTGCGCGCATGAAGATCACGCCGCCCACGATCGTTTTCGACAAGGAACTCTACCTGAAACTCGGCGACCGCACGGTCGAACTGCGCCATTTCGGCCCCGCCAACACCAAGGGCGATGCCGTGATGCTGCTGCGCGACGCCGGCATCGTCGCGTCGGGCGACATCGTCGTGGCGCCGATCCCCTATGCGTTCGGCAGCTATCCCTCGAACTGGGCGGACGTGTTGAAACAAATCAAAGCCACAAAGTACCGCGTTCTCGTGCCCGGCCACGGCCCGCTCCAAAGCGATGCCGCCTACGTCGACCTCTTGATCGAAACCCTGCAAAGCGTCGCGCATCAAGTGAACGCGCTTGTCACGCAGGGCAAGTCGCTGGACGATATCTCCAAGGCGGTCGACTTCGCCAAAGTCGAGCAACGCTTCACAAGAAACGATCCGATCTTGAAACGCTTCTTCGATCTGTTCTTCAAGCAACCCGTCATCCCCGCCGCCTACAATACAGCGAAAGGCATCGAGAACGAGAAGCTGACGGAAGACGCAAAGTAGGGCGGAATCGACTAGATTCTCCGGCCGGCCTTCTCCCAATATGGATCGCGCAATTTGCGCTTGAAGATCTTGCCGGAATCCTCGCGCGGCAACTCGCCGCGGAACTCGACGATCTTTGGCACTTTGTATTTGGTGAGGTGATCGCGCAGATAGGACTTCACGTCCGTTTCGCTGATCTTCGCGCCCGGTTGCGGCTGCACGAAAGCGGCGAGCGCTTCGCCGAACTCCGCGTCCGGAATACCGAACACCGCGCAATCGGCGACGCCGGAAATTTTCAGAATCTCCGCCTCGATCTCTGCGGGATAGATGTTCACGCCGCCGGAGATCACCATGTGATTGCGCCGGTCGCAGAGAAACAAGAAGCCGTCCTTGTCGACATAGCCGATATCGCCGACGGAGATCAGGCCGTTCCGCTCCGCCTTCGCGCGCTTGGCATCGTCGCCGTGATAGGTGAAATCGCCGCCGGTGGTCAGCCGCACGTAGACATCGCCGGCCTCACCGGTGGCGGCCTCCTTCCCGGCGTCATCGAGAATGACAAGCTTCACGTCCGGCTGCGCGCGCCCGACGGTACCCGGATGTTTGAGCCATTCGTCTGCCGTGCAAAACACGACCGCGCTCGTCTCCGTCGCGCCGTAATATTCGTTGATGATCGGCCCCCACCATTCGATCATGCCGCGTTTGATGTCGGGCGGGCAGGGCGCCGCCGCGTGCACGACGAATTTCAGCGACGACAAATCGTATTTCGTCTTCACGTCGGCCGGCAGTTTCATCAACCGCACGAACATCGTCGGAACCATGTGCAGATGCGTGACGCGATGCCGCTCGATCAGCTGCAGCAACTCCTCCGGATCGAACCGCGGCTGAAGGATCACGTCGCCGCCCGTCCGAACCGCATAGCCGCCATAGGCGTTCGGCGCCGAATGATACATCGGCCCCGTCACGACGGTGATGATGCGCTCTGGCTTCTGCGCCACCAGCACCTGGTCGAATCCGAATGCGCGCGCGATCAGCTTTGTCAGCGCCAGAGTCTGCGCTTCGGTTGGCGGGAAGCGACGCACACCCTTTGGCCGCCCGGTCGTGCCCGACGTATAGATGATCGCCCCCGGCGGCTGGATCGCTGCCGGCGTGTGGCGCGGAAAGCTCTCGATCCAGGCGTCCCATACCTTCACACCCGGCCGCATGGCGCAGGCCTCCGGCGAAAGCTGATAGGCGGCCGCGATCTCAGGCGGCGTATCTACGGCCAAGATCGGAACGCCGGCCGGCGTCGCGGCCAAGGCCACGGACAGGAGGTCGGTATGAACCACCACCGCTTTGGCCCCGGAATCCGAGATGATGTAACGCGCTTCCTCCGCCGTGAAATGCCAGTTCACGGGAACCGAATACGCGCCAAGCAGGCCTGCCGCCATCCCAGCTTCAAAGAAAGCAAAGTCGTTGCGCAGAAACAGCGCGACCCCATCGCCGGGGCCAACGCCGATTGAAGCAAACGCCGACGCAGCGCGTTCGGCCCGCTCTTGAAGTGAAGCTAGCGGCAGCTCGCGCGCGCCGCTGATCAGTCGTCCGGACATTTCAGAACCCACCGTGTTTGAACTGTAACGACGCGCCGCACGCTCTGACAAGTCGCGCGTGCGACGCCGCGGTCATTAACCCGCCGTAAACCGCGAACATGGCAACCGGGTCTATGTATAGCCCGGGGTTTCTGTTTGTGCGCGCCGTTCGCAGCGTAGGCATCGCCGTCGCCGTCCTCGCGCTGGGCGGTATCGCTGCACAGTTGGCGTTCGCACAACCCGACACGAGCGAACCTGAGGAACAAAAGCCGGCGACCACCGAAGACAAGCCGCCCGAAGCCCCGCCGGGCCTTGCCCCCGAACGCCCCGAAATCGTCTACACCTACGAACCAACGCTCAAGCTCGACGGCGCAAGCGACGAGGAGCAGGAGCAGATCGAATCCGCCGTCCGTTCCGCGTCGCTCCTGTTCAACTTCGTCGAAGAACCCCTGGACTCCGCCAGCGTCCTCTTCACGCGCGCACGTCAGGATCGCCAGCGCATCGGCCGCGCGCTGAACGCACTCGGCTACTTCGGTCCGCGCGTCAACATTACCATCGGCGGCGCTGGCATCGACGACATCGCGCGCGAGGACGCCTTCGCCGCCAACCCGCCCAGTGGAAAAATCCCGGTCGAGGTCACGGCCGTCCCCGGGCCACTGTTCACGTTCGGCAAAGTCACCGTCGCATCGGTGCCGGGGGCGTCGTCCGAACCGTTGAACTTGCTGCCTCAAAACGCAAGCGGCCTCATCGAAGGTCTGCCCGCCCGTTCGTCCGAAGTCGCTGCGGCCAACGCGCGGCTTGTGACGCTGCTACGCGAAGAAGGTTATGCGCTCGCCGCCGTCGTCGGCCGCGAAGCGGTTGCCGACCATCAGACCTCGAAACTCGAAATCAATTTTCGCGTCGATCCGGGCGCGAAGGCACAGTTCGGCACGGTCTCGATCAAAGGCAACGAAACGGTCGAGACTGACTTCTTGGCGGGCCTCGTCACCTTCGAACCGGGTGATGAGTTCAAGGCCGCGACTCTCGACGACTACAAAGCCGAACTCGAACGTCTTTTGGTCTTCAACTCAGTCGCAATCGAAGAAGCCAAAAGCCTCGACGCCGACGGCCGTCTACCGGTCACCGTCGTGGTCAACGAGCGCAAGCTCCATGTCGTCGGCGTCTCTGCCAGCTACTCGACGCTCGAAGGTGCGGCACTCGGCGGCTACTGGATGCATCGCAATCTGTGGGGCCAGGCCGAACAGCTGCGCATCGACGCCACCTCGTCGCGCCTGTTCTCGAACGGCGTCAAGGATTACGAATACGGTCTAAGCGCCGCGCTGACGAAGCCTGCCTTCCCAACCACGCGCGACGACCTGATCCTCACGTTGGCGGCAAAGCGCGAACGCCCCGACGCTTTCCAGCGCGACGCCGTTCTGTTCGACACCCGCATCCGCCGCCGCTTCGACAAGATCGTCCGCGGCGAGGTCGGCATCACCATCATCCAAGCGCACGAAGTCGACGCGCTCGGCGAACGCGACCGATCGACGATTCAATTGCCCGCAGCGCTCGCCTACGACTCGCGCGACAACATCCTCGATCCGACGAAAGGTCTGCGCGCCAGCGTCGGCGTGCAGCCGATCATCAATCTCACGCAAGGCAACGGCATCGCCTCGCGCTTCGACGCCGCCGCCTCGACCTATTGGCGCTTGGAGGAAGATGGCGAAACCATCCTCGCCACCCGCGTCCTCATCGGTTCCAGCATCGCGGCCGACGTCACCGATCTGCCGGTCGACCTGCGTTACTTCGCCGGCGGCGGCGGTTCCGTTCGTGGTTACGAATATCAGGCATTAAGCCCCCGCAACGCGATTAACCAAATCATCGGTGGACGAAGCGCCGCCGAAGGATCGGTCGAACTGCGCTCGTGGTTGTGGGATGATATCGGCGTCGCCGCCTTCGTCGATGCCGGGTCCGCTTCGTCCGCGAACTTTCCCGACTTCGAGGATGTCGGCGTCGGTGTCGGTATAGGAGCGCGTTACCGCACGCCGGTGGGTCCGATCCGTCTTGATATCGCGGTTCCTCTTGACCCGCCGCCGGGCGACTCCGAATTCGGCATCTACGTAGCACTGGGTCAGGCGTTTTGAGTGATGAAGCTATCGAAGTGGTTCCGCCGCACGCTCATTGTAGTGGCGCTCGTCGCGGTGGGAGTGGGCGGCCTCTACGCCTTCCTACAATCGCGACCGGGGCGTGACGCCGTCGACAGCCTGATCGAAAGCCTAGCCTCGTCCGACAATCTGAAGATCACGATCGACGGCCTCGACGGCACGCTTCCAGGCGCACCGCGCGCCGCAAAAGTCACCATCGCCGACGCCAAAGGCCCCTGGCTCGTTTTGCACGAAGTGTCGCTGGATTGGAGCCCGTTGGCGCTCATCGGCGGCGACATCGTGGCCGAGAATGTTTCGGTGAAGCGCCTCGAGTGGCTGCGGCTTCCGGTCGATAGCGGAGATTCAAGCGACAGCGGCGGCATTCCGTCGCTTGCCATCGAAAAACTCAACGTCGCCACCGCAGTGATTGCGCCGGCGGTGGCCGGCCAAGGTGGCTCGTTCAGTGTCGCCGGCTCAGCAAACACGCGCAACACGGCCGAGCGTGCCGCGGTGTCCTTGCATATCGTGGAATTGAACGGCGGCGCGGCCCGGGTTGACGTTGATCTGAACTATGAGTCCGCAAGCAACGTTTTCGACGTGGTCGCGGCGATAGAAGACAGTCCCGGCGGCACCTTGACCACAATGCTTGACCTGCCGGCCGATGCCTCGCTCCTCGTGCGGCTGCAAAGCGAAGGGTCGCTGGACGATTGGCGCGCAAATTTGCGGGCCACCGGCGGCAGCGCCTTGGGCGCGAACGGCAAGGCCACCATCGTGCGTCGGGGCGAATGGCGTGAGCTGAAACTGTCGCTCACCTCCGACATCACCGACGTGGGCCCGGAGAGCTTACGCCCGCTCTACAACGGGCACAGCACGATCGAGATCGTTGCCGCGCGCAGCGACTCCGGCGCCTTCCGCGTCGGACGTCTCGATGCGACGACCCCCGCGCTAACTCTCACCGGCAGCGGCACGTTCGATCCGAACACCCAGCGCGCGGAAGGCAGCGCCGCGCTCACAGTCCCGCGTGGCGACGCGATCGCGGCGCTCATCGACGGCGCTGCCGATTGGCGCGACCTGACGCTGACGGCAAAAACCGAAGGCGTCTGGCCGATCCCTTCCATCGTCGTCGACTTGCGCGCCGTCGACGTCGCCGCCGAAGGTCTCCGCGCGTCGGCTGTCTCCGGCCGCATCGTCGCCACACCAGACCGCCGCTGGGACGATGAAAACGTCGCGGTCGCATTCGCCGTCAACGCCGACGCGGCCGAGATGGTGAGCGATGACGAAACGATCCGCGACCTCCTTGGTCCATCGGCGACGCTGACGTTCCAAACGATGCTCATCGACTGGCAGCGCCTATCGGGCATGGCCGGCGAATTGAAGACGACATCCAGCAGCCTGCGCTTTGCCGGCGATGCAGACGCGAGCGCCTTGAACGGCGTGGTGTCATTTGACGCGCCGAACCTCACGCAAGCGGGCTTCCGCAGCGGCGCGATCGCGCTCAACGCAACGATCGAAGCCAATCTCGAAAGCTCACGCTGGACGGTGGATGGTAGAGGCACCGCAACCGATGTGGCGTCGGGCGGCGCGGTCGACGCGCTCCTCGCCGGTAAGCAAGACATGACGTTCGCGCTGCAAACAACCGGGCCGGGCCAGATGCAGTTGTCGTCGCTCTCATTACGCGGCGAGCGCCTATCGCTGATCGCCAGCGGCGACGTCATCCGCGACGCGCTGAACCTCGACGCAGAAGCCACGATCACAAACTTGAACACGCTGTCGGCGGAACACGAAGGCCGCGCCGGCCTCGATGTCCACATCGCCGGCACGACACGGGCGCCGCGCCTCAGCGGCAGAGCGACACTGGGCACGGGCAAGCTCTTCGGCCGCGCCGTCCAGACGCTAGGCATCGACCTCGCCGAAGCCGACGACAAGGGCATGAGCCGCCTGACGATCAAGGGCGATTACGACCAGCGTCCGGTCGACGGGACGGCCAGCATAGCCTGGCGTCCTGAAGGCGGTGCACGTATCGAAGCGCTGGACCTCGTACTCGATACGTTGACGTTGAAAGGCGACGCCACCGTTGCGGGCGCCGGCCTGATCGACGGCGCGTTCGCCATCGACGCTCGCGACCTCGCTCAGATCGCGCCGTTCATCCGCATCAACATGGAAGGCGCGCTGGCGGGAACGTTGCGCTTCAACGCCATCGGCGACAGACAGTCGCTCAACCTCGCTCTCACCGGCCCAAGCTTGGCCGTCGAAGGCGCGGCATTCGACGGCGTCGCGATAACCGGGATGATCGCCGACCTCTTCGGGAACGCTGCGCCGAGCCTCCGCGTCAAAGCGGCGTTCGCCGATTTCGACGGTTTCGATCTTGAAGCCGTCGACGCAACGGCGAGCGGCCCGCTCAGTGCGCTGCAGGTGAACGCCAAAGCACAGCGTGCGGGCACGGCAATCTCGACCCGCGCGACGCTAAGGTTGGAAGCCAAGCCGAACGTGATCTCGCTTGCTGCTCTGCAACTGACGCGCGGCGACAAGACCGCGCGCCTCGCAAACCCGATCGACATAGCGATGCGCGACGGCCGCATCTTGATCCCGACGACGCGCATCCTGGCTGGCGGCGGCAGCATCACCCTTGCGGGCGATGCCGGCACGACGATGGACATCGGTCTGACCGCAACATCGTTGCCGCTTTGGGTCGCGGCCTTCGCGACCGATCCTCTGCCGGTCACCGGCACCGCGTCCGGCACCGCGCGCATTCGCGAAGCGGGCGCGACGACGTTCGACATGAAAGTCGTCAACCTCGCGCCCGAAGCCGATCCGCGCATCGTGCGCAACGTGACGCTGACCGCGACGGGCAAGACCGATCGCAGCGGCGTCGACTTCAAGCTCACGCTGGCCGATCCCGCCCGCACGTCCTTCCAGGCAACGGGCCGCGTGCCCTTCGCCGAAGCCGGGCCGCTCAACGTCAACGTCAACGGCAGCGCGGATCTCGCGCTCGCCAACGTCTACCTCTCCGTCACGGGTGACCGTGCGCGCGGCACAATGACGACGTCGGCGCGCATCACCGGCACCCGTGCGGCCCCGCGCATCGAAGGTACCGGCAAGATCACGAACGGCTTTTTCCGCAGCGCTTCGTCGGGTTTCGAGCTTCGCGATTTCAGCGCCGATTTCGTCGGCTCCGAACGCCGCGTCGCCGTAAACGCGATCGCCGGTAAGGCCGCCAACGGCGGCGCCATCTCAGGCCGCGGGGAAATCAGTCTCGATCCCGCCAACAACTATCCTATGAATATATCGGTCAACGCCAACGACGCGCAGCTCGTCTCGACCGAGCTTACGACCGTCATCGCCGACGTCGATGTGCGCATGACGGGCGGCCTGACCGCGAACGGGACGATCACCGGCACCGCCGACGTCGAGCTTTGGGAAATTCGCCTGCCGCAGCGCCTATCGCGCCCGCTGACGCCGATCCGCGTCAAACACGTCAACGCGCCGGCCGACATCGCCGCCACGTTGCCGCAAGAAGCCGTCGAAGAAGAGGCCCAATCGTCGCTGACCATCGGCCTCGACGTCACCGTGCGCGCGCCGCAACGCGTGCATGTCCGCGGCCAAGGCATCACCGCCGAATTCGGCGGACAGGTGAAAGCGAGCGGTTCCGTCGACCGGCCCGAAATCAACGGCCGCTTCGATCTGCGGCGCGGCACCGTCGAATTGCTGAGTCAGCGTCTGGCGCTCACGCGCGGCCGCATCACGTTCGCGGGCGACATCGTGCCGCTCATCGACATCGTGGGCGAAGTGCGCAAGTCCGACGTCACCGCGTCGATAGGCGTCAAAGGCAGGGCGACCACGCCCGAAATCAGCCTGACGTCGACGCCGACCCTGCCGCAGGACGAAATCATGTCGCGCATCCTCTTCGACAAATCGACTCAACAACTCTCGGCCTTCGAAGCGGTACAGCTCGCCGGCGCCATCGCGCGCCTTTCGGGCCTTGCAAGTGGCCCGGACATTCTCGATCGACTGCGCACGTCACTCGGGATCGACAGCCTCAGCGCCGTCACCGACACGGGCGGCGGCACCGCGCTCAGCGCCGGCGGCTATGTCGGCAGCGGCGTCTATCTGGGCTTCGTCCAAGGCACCGACACCGCCGCGGGCCGCGCGACCGTCGACATCGACCTCACCGAGGACATCAAGCTCCGCGGCGAGGCGGGTCCATCGGGCGACACGCGTCTCGGCGTGGTGGCGGAGTGGGAGTATTAGGTCGGCTTCGCGAGCGGCAACTTCAAGGTTGCGCGCAAGCCGCCTTCGCTTCGATTGCGCAGCACAAGGTCGCCGCCGTGCCGCTCGGCAATCGCGCGCGCGATGGTGAGGCCCAGGCCGTGCCCGCCCGTCTCGACGCTGCGCGACTCTTCCAACCGCACGAACGGTTTGGTCACGTGGCTCAGCTTGTCGTCGGGAATCCCAGGGCCGTCGTCGTCGACGCTGATCTCGACAACCCCGTCGCCCGTCGCCATCGACACGCGCGCCCGCTCGCCATAGCGCACGCCGTTCTCGATCAAGTTGCGCAACGCCCGTCGCAATTCGCTGGCGCGTCCCTCGACGCGCGCGGCGGGTAGTGTCGCGAACGTGACCGGACTGCCCGTATCCGCAAGATCGTCGCACACCGCCTCGATCAGTGAAGGCAGATCGACCGGCCGCGTCGGCTCGCCGCTCTCGCCGCCGCGCGCCGCCGCAAGGGCAGCCTCCGTCAACCGCTCCATCTCGCTCAACGACGACAGCATGCGCCCCTGCAACTCCGGATCCTTGATCAACTCGGTGCGAATGCGCAGCGACGCAATCGGCGTCCGCAAATCGTGCCCGACCGCCGACAGCAACGCGCGCTGATCCTCGATCAAACGCCTCAGCCGCGCCGCCATCGTGTTGAACGCGCTCGCCGCAGCCCGCACATCCTGCGGCCCCTCCTCGGGCGCCAGGAACAACGCATCGCCGCGCCCCAGCCGCTCCGCTGCGGCGGTCAACCCCGCGATCGGGCGCGCCACACGTCCTGCGGCCCACACGGCGGCAAACGCGACCAGCACGACGGCAAGAACCCCCGTCAGAATCATCGGCCACATCATCGACGGCACCGCCGGCGGCAAAGCGGAAACGTTGAGCCACAACGCCGGCCCCATCGCGACCGAGATGTCGAGTCTATCCGGCGCATTCTCGCGCGCGGCGGCGGCGGGCGGCGTCGCGGCAAACACCCAGTCCGGCCCTCCCGTACCGGGTGCCGCTGGCGCAACGGCGACAACAGGCGGGATCGGCGGCACAGGCGGCACCGGCTCGGGTGGTTCAGGCGGCATGACGCGTGGATGCTTCGACATTTTCAAGCGGCGCATCCGTTCGACCGCCTCGATAGGCACAACCGTCGGACCGTTGCCGGTGATGATGATCGTGTGCCGCCCGTCGACTTTCTCTTCGAATTGCTCGAAGCGGAACGTTTGGAATGCGTCCTCCCACGCCACACGCACGTCATCGGCATCGGTGTCCGTGCTGCGTGCCAGCGCTCGGCTTAAGCGTGCGGTGCGTTGCTCCTCGGCGACCAATGGCGCGCTCCCGAAGCGCACAAGGAACGACGGCCCGCTTGCCGTCTCTTCGATCGTCTGCCGAGTCTTCTCGTCCGCATCCTTGGCGAGGCTGACGATGCCGGCCGTGCGCCGGAACGCTTCCGCTTCATGCAACGCCGAACGTAAGAACGTCTGCTGGCTGGCTAGCAACGCGACCGACGCCAGCTGCGAGACGATCAGCGCACCAAGCACGATCAGCACGAACCAACCACGAACCGTCCGCGGTGACAGCCAGCTCATGCGTGCTCCACCAGGCTTGCGAACAAGTATCCGGCACCCCACGCCGTCTTGATCAACTTCGGATTGCGCGGGTCATCTTCCAGCTTGCGACGCAGGCGGCTGATCTGCGTGTCGATGCTACGGTCGAACACCTCGTCCGCACCGCGTCCCTTGATGCGATCGAGCAGTTGGTCGCGCGTCAGAACGACATTCGGATGTTCGAGGAACGTGGCCAGCAGCGCATACTCCGTCGAACTCAACGACACGACGACGCCGTCGCGTCCCACGACCTGGCGCTCCGGTCCATGCAGCACCCATGCGCCGAAGCGCACCCGGTTGCCGGTCTTCGGCCGCTGCCCCGGCGGCAGCTCATTCGTACGTCGCAGCACCGCGTGAATGCGGGCCAGCAATTCGCGCGGGCTGAACGGCTTCGTCACATAGTCGTCCGCGCCGACTTCAAGCCCGACGATGCGGTCCAGTTCTTCCGTCCGCGCACTGAGGAAGATCACTGGCGTGCCGCGATGCTCGCGCACGCTGCGGCACAGACTGATGCCGTCTTCGCCCGGCATCATGATGTCCAGCACGACAAGATCGATCTCGCGTTGGCTCAACACGCGTCGCGCTGACGCGGCGGATTCCGCCATCGTCACCTTCAATCCGTTGTCCTGCAAATAGCGCGACAACGCATCGCGAATATCGCGATGGTCATCGACGATCAGAACATGCGGCGACGCGTCAGCCATGAGCCCTCACCACCGACATTAGATCGGCCACAGGCAGAGCGAAGGTGAAGTGAATGTAATGTGTGCCAAAGTTTGTCGCCCCCCGGGGGCTGAAGCATTGCGCCACGACTCCTCCGCGTACAGACAAATCCGCGTGACACGCCGCGCCGACTGTCGCCGCACGATCAAGAAGCGATCGAAGGAGCTTGAGTCATGAGTTTGCGAGTGGTGGCGATACTAGCCGGTGCGGCGCTGATGCTGGCCGGGCCCGCGTCTGCGGGAGAGAAGACGAAGCACAAACATAAGCACAAAGAGGTCGAACGCACCTGCGTCTGCACCATGGGCCACGGCCCCGGCATCGCACCCATGGCGGCGATACCGGCGGTACCGCCCATCCCGCCGGTCCCGCCCGTGCCGCACGGCGCGTGGCAGATGCACATGGGTCACCCCGGCAGCGCGAATGTGATGGTCTTGCGCGACGGCGACGACGAGCGCGTGGTGATCGTGCGCAAGCACGGCAAGCGCTTCCGCGACAGCGCCGACCAAAACAACGACGGCGAAGTCTCGCGTCGGGAGTTCATCAGGCGCGCCGAAAAGCACTTCAAGGAGCGCGACCGCGACGGCGACGGCAAACTCGACGCTGACGAAATGGGTCCGCTGCAGTTCGAAGTCCCGATGCCGCCGGAGCCGCCCGAACCACCGGAAGCGCCCGACCCCGAAGACGATTGACCCTCAACACGCGTAACCGGACGCCACCGCGGGTCGCGCCCGCGGCGGCGCTCTTATTTCGCCGTCGGCGCGCCCGGCGCAATGACGGGCGGCGCGGCGGGACGCGGCACGCCACCCTGGCTGATCATCATGACGAAGTAACCGCGCGCGTCGACATCGGGCGCCGTCGCGACGCCGCGCCCTGGCCCCGGACCTTGCTTCAGTTCGGACAAGGTGAAATCCATCCGCGCGTCATACGTGCGGTCGATCTGATTGCGCAGATATTGCTCGGCCGCATACCACTCGGTCTTCACCGGGTCGTCGAGGCACGTCATGGCCTCCGCCGGCTGCGTCGCTCCCCAACGCCGCTCGATGCAGTGATACGGATCGAACGACATCGCGAACATGCGCCGCCGCACTTCCTCGTAGCCAAGCTGCACCGGCGTTCCGTTCGACCGCAGATACGTGATCACGCACGCATTGGCTTCCTGGTCGTAAGCCAAAAGCAGATCGGTCAGCAGGTTCGTGCCCTGATAGTGCACGCGCTTGTCGCCGACGGCGTGCCACTCGACGAAGCGTTGGACCTGATCGCGCAGTTCCTTGAACGAGGCTTTCAACCGCGCGTCGCGTGACGGCGTTGAGAACTCTTCCCACTCGCCCTCGGTGCCGTAGATGTTGGACGGCAGTCGTCCGGGCTGCGGTTTCAAATGAATGCGGTTCTGGATCGCAAGATCCACCGCCTCGGCGCGATAGCGGATATCATCGCAGTTCGCGCGGATCATATTGCGAACCTCCGCCAGCGGTTCGAACGCCAGCGACCCGCCGCCCATCATCGCGCGCACATAGTCGTAATAGTCGACGTTCTGTCCTTCGAGAACGAACGGTCCGCTTGACCACTCGCGGTCCTCGGTGCGCGCGACGTTGCCGAAGAATTGCTCCACCGAGTAATCGGGAAGGTCCGCGTTCTTCGCGAAGACGACGCGTCCGCCGACTAGCACGCTCTCCGGCGTGCGCACCGCGCCTTCGAGTTTCAGCGGGCGCCAATTCTTGAACCCTGCACCCATACCAGGCGACGAGCGCACAAATTTGCGTCCATACGTCCCGCGCGTCAGCGAATTGTCCGGATGCGCGTCCATAAACAGAATGCGGCCGTCGTCTTCGACTTCATAGACGACCGCCACATGCCCGTTCGGATCGTAGAGAACCGATCCCGGCTTGATGGACTTGCGGTCGATCCGTGTCGGATAGAGATCCGTGCTTTCCATGTCGGGATGCAGCCGGTACATCGCCGACGAGATTGTGTTGCGCAGGTCGGTGAGCAACGCCGTGCCGCTGGTCGATCCGGTGAGAACATCGCGCCGGCTGGCGATTTCATTGCCGCGCACCGTGTAGCGGATATCGCGCGTGCCGCCCTTGGGGCTCACCGCGTTGATGTACGAAAACGGCAGCCCGCGCTTCCAGGCGTAATAGCCGCGCAGGAAATAGGGCAGGTCGGCGCAGTCCGCGCGCCAATAGGCGCCTGGCGGATCGGAGCGCGCAAACGGGTTGGCGGGATTCTTCAGGCACTGATCGATTGTTCGGCAATTCGCGCGGCCCAGCGCTTGAATGAACTCGGCATAGCCGCGCTCATCCGCGTCGGTCCAGGCGTCGCGCAGAACGCGGTAGCTCAGGCCGTCCTGCGCCGAAGCAGCTCCAATGAGCCAGGGCGCAAGCGCAACCGAAAGACAGACAGTCAGAAGTCCCGCCCAGATGCGGCGCACGCCCAATAATCCCCCGTAGCGCACCGTTTTATTTTTCAAGCTGAGCGAGTGGGGAGGTTGCGTCAACCGGCGGGTGAAATCCCCATGCCCGATCTCTGCCAGGGGTGGCCGACGGGCCACGTTTTCGTGACGTCAACGCTTTCGGCGTAGTATTAACCCTTTGCGGCGCTTGACTAGTATGAGCTTGTCACTATATGCCTCTCCATGATACCGAAAACAGTCAGTCTCCGAGTTTGGCATTGCCCAGGCGGCCGACCGGGAGGGCGCAGTGACTTCCGCCGACACGCACCTAAAGAAGTTCCGCAAGGAGCTGCATAGCGGCATCGCCGCAATGGTGCTGCTGGCACTCCTGGAGAGGACGGGCGGGGAAATGTACGGCTACCAGATCGCCAAAGAAATCGGCGCCAAGGCTGGCGGCGATTCCTTCTTGAAGCAAGGCGCGATCTATCCCGTCCTTCGCTCGCTTCACGCCGCAGGCCTTCTCGAAAGCAGGGTTGAAGTCTCGATGTCCGGCCCGCCACGGCGCTACTACGCCATCTCGACCAGCGGCCGCGAGGCGCTGCAAGCATGGCGCGGTGTGTGGACCGACCTCCGCGAATTTGTCGACGGTCTCATCGGATCGGGAGGCGCCAATGGCTGATGTGAACGCCGCCGCCGCGCCCCAAAGCATCAAGGCCTATCTCGACGCGCTGAAGGTCTGCCTCAAAGGCCAGCCCCCTGCGCTCATCCAAGACGCTCTCGCCGACGCCGATGAATACCTCCGCGCCGAGCAAGCCCAAGCCCCCGAAGAATCCGAAGCGCAAATTCTTGCGCGCATCGTCGAAACCTACGGAACGCCACAGGAAGTGGCCGAGGAGTACATCGCCATGGATGACGCCATCAAAAGCCCGTTCCCGGCTCGTGCCGACGAAGAGGCTTCCGGCAAAGGCCCTGGCCTGTTCGGCGTCTTGGTTGATCCGCAGTCCTACGGCGCGCTGATCTATATGCTGCTGTCGCTCGCCACCGGCGTGTTCTATTTCGCATGGGCGCTCGCCGGCACGATCCTCTCGGTCGTGTTTTCCATTTTCATCTTCGGTATTCCGCTCGCCATTCTCTTTATCGGGTCGGTGCGCGTGATCAGTTGGGTCGAAGGCCGTGTCGTTGAGGCGCTGCTTGGCGTCCGCATGCCGCGGCGCCTGCCCACGCAGGAAACGGGCGGTTCGCTTTGGACACGTATCAAGCGCGTGATGGCGGACGGCCGCACATGGGGGTCGCTCTTCTACATGATCCTCCAATTCCCGCTCGGCTTGTTCTACTTCCTCACCGCGACGCTCATCGGCACAGCCTCGGGCGGCATGATCGTGAGCTCGATCTACGAGCTCGCGACGCAGAAGAACGTGGTGCGCCTCGACAACTATCCCGAGCTCGACGCGCTGCTCAACACGCCGCACGGCCTGGTTGGTGCTGCGCTGGTCGGGTTCCTCGGCATCCTGTTCCTGCTCCATCTTGCCCGCGGCATCGGCTTCATCCACGGCAAGATCGCCGAGGCGCTCCTCGTGCGCGCCTAAGGCGAGAGTTCATCGCGCTTTCAGGGGCCGCCGCGCGGCCCCTTTTTCTTTGCAGCGAAATCCGCTCAAAGTCCCGATCCGGTAACGAGAGTGGAACGATCATGGCCAAAGGCAAAGACAAGCCCGACAACGGCGGTAAAATCTCCGACAAGGAGTACGAGGCCCAGCTCTACGAACTGCACGTCCAACTCGTAAAGTTCCAGCGCGATCTCATCGCGAACGGCCGCAAGGTCGCCGTCGTGATCGAGGGGCGCGACGGCGCCGGCAAGGACGGCACGATCAAGCGCATCATCGAACACATGAGCCCGCGCGAAACCCGCGTCGTCGCATTGGGCAAACCCAGCGACCGCGACCGCACGTCATGGTACTTCCAGCGTTACGCGCCCTATCTGCCCGCGGGCGGCGAGTTCGTGCTCTTCAACCGCTCCTGGTACAACCGCGCCGGCGTCGAGCGCGTGATGGGTTTCTGCGACGACACCGAATACAAGTGCTTCCTGCAGGAAGCGCCGCAATTCGAGTCGATGCTCGTGCGCTCCGACATCAAACTCGTGAAGTACTATCTCGATATCTCGAAGGCGGAGCAGAAGGAGCGCCTCGCCGCGCGCCGCGCCGATCCGTTGAAGCAGTGGAAGATCAGCCCGATCGACGCCGCCGCCATCAAGAAATGGGACGCCTACTCCGAGGCCCGCGACGCGATGCTCACGCGAACGACCCACGACGACGCGCCCTGGCATGTGGCGCACGCCGATGTGAAGAAGGTCGCCCGCCTCAACATCATCCGCCACCTGCTGGGCAGCCTGGACTACAAGGGTAAGGACGAGAAACTGCTGAAGGTCAATCCGGCGATCGTCTTCCCCTTCAGCGAAAAGGCTCTCGCCCAAGGCCTCCTCGCGCACTGAAGCGTCAGGGGATTGGCTTCATCGTGTAGGACTCGCGCGACGGCTTGGGCGCGTCGGCAGGCTTCGCGTCTTCCGCGGCCTTGGTTGGTTCGGCGGGCTTCTCGGGCGGCGGCGTCGCTGCTATGTCGGGCGCGCCCTGAACTTCGGTCGTGGCCGGTGGCAGCTGCGCGGCAGGCGCCGGCACCTGAGCGGCAACGGGAGCCGGCGGCGCGATAGTGGGCGCCGTTTGCGGCGGCAACACGCGCGCGGGTTCGAACCCGCTCGCGGCGCGCATCTGCGGCGGCGGAATGCCTTGCGAGGTCATACGCGCCACAACGCCGGAGTCGATGGTCATCGCCTGCGTCATGTCGGTCTGCCCGCTCACCACGTCGCCGCTATAGACCTTGGCGACGCCGCGTCCATAGATTGCCTCGACGCTCGCCGTCGAAATCGAAATCGCGGCCGAATAGTCGGCGATCGCGTTCGCCCACTGATGCGCCCGCACATAAGCGTGCCCGCGCTGCGTCAGCGCCGTCACATGATCCGGCTTGATCTCGATCGCGCGTGAAAGATCGCGAAGCGACTCCTCATACTTGCCGACCGAAGCCAGCGCGATTCCGCGCCCCGCAAGCGCATCAGCGTCGCCCGGCGTCAGCGCCAGCACGGCGGTGAAGTCGGTGATCGCCGACGGTGTATTGCCGCTGATGCGGTGCGCCACCGCACGGTTGAACAACGCCTGCGCATAGTCTGGCCTAACCGCCAGGGCATCGCTGTAGTCGCTGATCGCACGGCCAAAATCGTTCTTCGCGATAAAAGCATTACCGCGATTGTAGAAAGCCGTCGCCTTGGCATCTTTCGTCTGACGCTGTTTGAGCAGCGCGCTGCAGCCGCGAATCTGATCATCCGCGGTGACCATCATCCCGCCGTTGCACAGCGTGTTGCTGTCGCGCTTGTCGTTCGGCGTCGGGTCTGTCGACAAAGGCATTTCGGCGGAGGTCGCCGAGCTCTTCGATCGGGAGCGCTTGCGCTTGGCCGCGTCCGCATCGGCCGCGACAAAAGCAAAAAGGGCCGCAATCGCGACCAACACGAACAGGCGTTTCATGGCAGTATCCCCTGAGGCCCCCATTGCCGCAGGACGCGCGTGCAAAATCAAGGGGGCAGGGGTCACAAAGAAGCCGCCGCAAGCGGCGCCCAGGGGTCCAGTCCGGGCGCCGCTGCGGGGCTGGCCCTTTAGCGGGCGAGGCGCGAGCCCCGCGCCGCTATTCGGCAGCCTGTCCGAACACGTGACGCCCGGCGTTAATCAACTTCAGACCCGCGATGCCTTCGGCGGCGATCGCATCGCCCACCATCTCGTCACTTTCGGTTCTCAGTTCCTCGACGTCGACATAGGTCGCGTAGATCGACGCCGTACGCTTGGTGATGATCCCGGCCTTCAGCAGCGTCTTGACCAGCACGCGGAAGATGTTGGTGGACTCTTTCATCTCCTGGCGGATCGTGTCGTCGGTCACCGCTTCCATGAACGCCGCCTGCACACGCTGCCAGTCGAGACCGACAAGCGCATAGACCGGCTTCTTCTGCTCGGGGGAAGCGAGGTTGAACAGCAACGTCTGGAACACTTGCGCCGCCCAGTCCTCGATCATGTCGCGCTCGGCTGCGTCGAGCTTCGGGATCGTGCGATCAGCCCAGATCTTCCCGAACTTGTGGTGGAACGCCTCATCCGTCATCGCGAGCTGCACCAGCCGCACGAGCAGCGGATCGCGCCCCATCGTGTAGAAGGTGGCGAACGCGCCCATGGCCAGCCCTTCGACCATCAGCTGCATGCCGACGATCTTCTTCCAGGCGAATTCGGACGTGACCATCTCGGCGAGCAACCCGCCGAGCGCCGGTCCGACCGCGCAAGGCTTGCCCCAGCGCGCTTTCACATAGCGCGCGAAAGCGGTCACGTGACGCGCTTCCTCGCGTGCCTGGTTGGCGGCGTATTCCTGTGCGCCCGGATCGCGAAGAATGTTGCAGAGCGAAGCCGACAACGACAACGCCCCTTGTTCGCCGTGCAGCACAGACGACAGCGACCACCACGTCTCAAGATTCGCGAGTTTCACCCGCTTGCCTTCGTCCAACTCGTCCCAGACGGACGTGCGCGCCACCGCAACCAGCTTCGGATCGACGAGATAATCCCGCTCCATGTTGAACGGCGCGGTGAAGTCGATGTATTTGGTGTCGAGCGGATCCCAGAAATGATCGTGGGTCGCCGAGATGATCTTGTCGAACGCCGACGTCCGCTTGTTGTAGCGGTCGACATTCATGAGGGTTTGAAAGTCGCCCGGCGCGACGGTGTCGTAAATCTCGTCTCGGGTCAGCTGCCGGCCGTGAATATCCCGCGTCATGAAGTGCCTCCGTGATGAAGACATTCATGACGCGGGCGTCAGTTTCGCGCTTTGATTTAGGTCAAAACGCCCGTTTCTCAGGCGTGAGCGGGCTTCTCGCGCTGCCAGGCGTCCAGCACCGCCCGCGCCCCATTCGTTTTCGGGTCCATCGCTGCCTCGTGGTCCGGCCGCTTCGCCGTCAGCTCGATCACATAGCCGTTCGGATCGCGGAAATAGATCGAGTCAACGAAGTGGTGATCCGAAATCCCGCGCACATCCATGCCGGCGGCTTTACCTTTCTCGAACATGCGCTTCAGATCCGCTGGCGTCACTTCAAGCGCAATGTGCAAATCGAAATCCGCCTGCTTCTTGAACGCAAACGGTTCTTCCGGCGCTTCGAAGAACGCCAGGAACGAACCGTCATCCATGCGGAAGAAGGTGTGCAGCACATGCGCTTTGCGCCCCGTCTTCGTCTCGCCGATCGCAAGGCTGTGCGTCAGCGGCAGGCCGAGGAAATCCTCATAGAACCGCCGCGTCTCTTCCGAGTCGCGGCAGCGATAAGCGTTGTGGTGCAGCCCTTTGATCATCGAAGGCTCCTAGATGTGAACGTAAGACGGCCCCTTGATCGCGCCGGCCCATTGATAGACCGCGCCGTTCGTCGCCTGCCAATTCGGCCGCGACTGCATCCGGTCGTACCATTTGCGGATGTTGGGATAGGCCTCAAGCGTGCAACCGACGGTCTCGCCCAGCGAAATGATGCCCGACCCGAAATAGTCGGCCAGCGTAATCTCTTTCCCGCAAACATACGGTTTCGTCGCCAACCACCCGTCGAGCACTTTCAGAAACTGCTCGGAATGCGTCTTCGACGTCGCGACAACCGCCTTCTGCGCCGCTTCGTCGGCAAATTTCAAATGAGCGAGGATCTGCGGATAGCACATGCCGTACCCGAACGCGTGATAGAAGCCGGTATTGAACCAATCCATCATCTCGTTCACATGCGCCCGCGCCTTCAGGTCCTTCGGATACGCCGGCGAATTCACGCTATCGGCGAGATACTTCAAAATCGCCGAACTCTCCGTCAGCCGGAACGATCCGTCCTCAAGCACGGGCACATGGCAATTCGGATTGACCGCGGCGAAGTTCGGATCGAACTGCTTGCCCGACATCAAATCGATGACTTCGTATTCCAGCTTGATGCCGGCATCGGCGGCAAAAAACATCACGGGCCGGCACGTCGTGGACGCCGGAAACGTATAAAGCTTCACGAATGTCTCTCCCAAAGTGGCGCGGCCGTGGCCCCGGCCGTCGTGGCGCTCATATAGACATCGCCGGATCGCCCCGCAAAGCACGCCCGCCGCGAAGTGATGACGGCTACAGCCCAAGCGCGAAACGTGTATCTTCCGTCTCATGTTCGAACATCTGTTTGACCGCAACGACGGCTTCGACACCTTCCGCCTGGCGATTGCCGGCACGTCGTTGGCCGTCTCGCTGATCTATTTCGCCTTCGCGGACAGCCCGTCGTCGCCGCTCAGAACGACACTGAAGACGCTGTCGATCGGCACGCTCGCGATCCTGCCGTGGACCTATCTCGGCACGACGGGCGCGAACCCGCTCTTCATCTTAAGCCTGGCCCTCGCGCTCTCCGCGCTCGGCGATCTCTTCCTCGCCCTGAAAGATCAGCAGCGCTTCTTCCTCTATGGCCTGGGCACGTTCCTCGCCGCGCATGTCGCGTATCTCGCCGCGTTCCTGCCGCACACGCAGACGCCAAGCGGCAACGCCCTCATCGCGGTCCTCGCGACGCTCGCCGCCGCAAGCGCGTTCCTCGCGGTGCTGCTCCCGCGTCTTGGCAAGATGAAGCTGCCGGTCGTCGCCTACTTTGCGGTGATCATGGCAATGGCCGCGGCCGCGTGGTCGATCCCGAACGCGTCATGGATGCTGGGCGCGGGCGCCGTGATCTTCGCGCTCTCCGACTCGCTGATCGCCCAGCGTAAGTTTCTGCAGCCCTTCCCAGGCCACCACCTCGCCGTCTGGACGACATACGTCGCCGCACAGCTGATGATGACGTTGGCCTACCTTCACGTCATCATTCCCTGAGGCATCCATGCACGA
>JAEUMM010000476.1 GCA_016792645.1 Alphaproteobacteria bacterium
ATCGAGTTGATCGCGCCCAAGCCGCTTTTGATGCAGGTCGCGACGCACGACAGTCTGGTGCCGGTCAATCTAGCGCGGCAGGCGTTTCATCGCGCGGGCGAGCCGAAGAAGCTCGAGGTCTATGACTGTGGGCACTTTGACCCTTATGCGAACGAGCCTTGGCACAGCCAGTTTCTGGGCAGCCAGGTCCGGTGGTTTAAGGAACACCTCTAGGGTTGCCGCGGCCCGCGACAGCGGCGGTCTTGATTTCGGGCGGGGGTTGGGGGTACCGCTCCATCGGTCAACTTCGGTCGTGTCTCATGCTCGCGCGTATCTACAAGCCGGCCCGCAACGCTATGCAATCGGGCCAGGCGAACACCAAAGAGTGGGTGCTCGAGTTCGAGCCCGAGGAAGCGCGCCGGGTCGATCCGCTGATGGGCTGGGCGGGGTCCGGGGACATGAAGCAGCAGGTGGTGCTGTCCTTCGACACGCGCGACGAGGCGGTCGCCTACGCCGAGCGGCACCGCATCCCGCACCAGGTTTTCGAGCCGAAAGAGGCCAGACGCGCGGTTCGCGCCTACGCCGACAATTTCAAGTATACTCGCAAGGGTCTGTGGACCCACTAAAGCGTCCGCGGACCTTAAGGCCCCGTAGCTCAGCGGATAGAGCAACTGCCTTCTAAGCAGTGGGTCGCAGGTTCGATTCCTGCCGGGGTCACCATCAATTGACCGGCCGCGCCGGCCGGGTCTACCCACGGCTGCGCGTCTTGCGATAGCTTGTCGACACGGGGTTTGCGGCGCAGGAGAAGGATCACATGCAGAAGGTGCTCGTCGGGCTCGGTGTCGTCGTGCTGGTCGCAGCCATCGTGGTGGGGATCTATGTCGGCTCGGGACGGAGCGAGCAGCCGCAAACGGTTGCGTCGGCGCCGCCGACGGACAGCCCGACCGATTCATTCGGGCGATCCATCGACCGGAAGGATCCGGGCGAGATTCACTTCCGGCAAGGACGTTACCCCGAGGCGATCGCCTATTGGACCGAGAAGGCCGCGCAGGGCGATGCGTACGCTGCATACAGACTTGGCGTCGAGTACATGGACGGCAAGCCGGGCGTCGTGCAGCGCGACTATGTGAAGGCGATGAAGTACCACCGGCAAGCGGGGCTCGCGGGTATTGCGCTGTCGATGTTCGATGTCGGGTCGATGTTCGAATACGGGCAGGGCGTGGCGAAGGACATCGTAGAATCGGCGGCATGGTACGGGCATTCCGCGCGCTACGGCCTGGCGCAGGGACAGTATAATTTTGCAACGATGCTTGAGACGGGCGAGGGCGTCGCGAAAGACGAGGTCGAGGCGTTGAAATTCTTCGTTCTCGCCGCGCGCGGCGGCTTCACCGGCGTGCCTTACGACAACGAGAAGCTGCTCATCGACCGCGATGCGCCGACGCCGGTGGCTTTGCTTGAACGCAGGCTCTCGCGCGAGCAGATTGCCGAGGGCCGGCAGCGCGCGGATTCCTTCAAAGTATCAACGGGACCACTCAATATCGAATGAACGCGTGGACCAACTGGTCGGGGTGGGTCAAGGCGTCGCCCCAGCACATTGCCAAGCCGACAAGCGAAACCGAACTCAGCGCCGCCGTGCGCGACGGCGTGGGGCCGGTGCGCGTCGTCGGAAGCGGGCATTCGTTCACGGCGCTGGGCGAGACGAACGGCACGTTGATCTCGCTCGACGGCATGCAGGGGGTGGTCTCGACCGACATGGCGGCGCTGACTGCGACGGTGCGCGCGGGCACGAAGATTCACGCGCTGGGCCGGCCGCTGTTCGATGCCGGGCTTGGGCTTAAGAACCAGGGCGATATCGATCGCCAGGCGATCGCGGGCGCGGTGGGTACGGGCACGCACGGAACGGGTCCGCAATTGGGATCGTTGTCGGCGGAGGTCAAAGGGTTCCGGCTCGTTACCGCTGACGGGCAGGTTCTCGCTTGTTCGCCGTCCTCGAACGCGGAGGTTTGGGAGGCGGGGCGCGTGTCGTTCGGTTCGCTCGGCGTGATGAGCGAGATCACGATCGGCGCGCGCAAAGCTTACAAGCTGCGGGAGCGCAATTGGGTGATGCCGGCCGCCGAGTGTTGGCGCGATCTGAACACGCTGCGCGACAAGTACCGGCACTTCGAGTTCTTCTGGTTTCCCTACGCGGATTCGGTCGTTGCGAAGTCGCTGGACGAAACGAGCGAGGACGTTTCGACGCCGCTGACAAGCGAACAGATGGCAGCGCGCGGCGAGCGCGTTTCGGCCGATCAACGGACGTTCAAGTACGGCTGCGAGGTGGCCCGGCTTTTGCCTCGACTGTCGGGGCGTTTGCAGCAGCTCTTTACGCGCGCGTCGATGGGCGCGTCGACGCGAGCGCGGTGGAGCCACGAAGTCTTCCCAAGTCCGCGCAACGTGAAGTTCAACGAGATGGAATACGCGGTTCCAGCGGGTAACGGGGCGGATTGCATCCGGGAGGTTGCCGAGGCCATACGGAACCAGAAGATTGCCGGCGTGTTTCCGATTGAGTTCCGCTTCGTCAAGGCGGACGACATTTGGATTTCACCGTTCTACAAGCGGGATGCCGTGACGATCTCCGTTCATCAGTATCACCGGCAGAGCTACGACACGCTGTTCGGTGCGGCGGAGGCGATCTTCAAGCGTTATGGCGGGCGACCGCATTGGGGCAAGCTGCACACCCTGAAGGCCGCCGACTTCGAGCGGCTTTACCCGCGCTGGGGTGACTTTCAGGCGTTGCGGCGTCGCCTTGATCCTGCCGGAAAGTTGCTGAACCCTCACCTCAAGTCGGTTTTTGGAGCGTAGTCATGGCAGCCAGGCGTCCGCCGCGCAGAAAATCCTACGTGCTTTGGCTCGGCGCGCCGACGGCGTTGGTGGCGGGGGCGTTCGCTTATGTCGCCGATCATCCGATGGCTGCGGGCGCCGTCGGTGCGGTGGTCGGCTTCTTCATCGGCCTCGCGATGCTCGCGTTCCCGAACCTCGATCGGGGCGGGCCGGACGACAACGAGGACGGGTTTATCCACTAAAGGTCACGGCGTGGCCTTAACCGCCTGCGCTGCGATCCGCTCGATCGCCTGGGTGTGACGCTGCATATGGTCGAGCATCGATTCTTGGAACACCGCGCGTTGGCGAATGTATCGCCTCATGAGAACGGCAATGTATCCGGACAAGATGAGCCAGACGATAAAGGGCGTCCAATTGATCAGGGCAGCGAGTAGTGTTGGTGCTTCTTCCACGATGCAGCTCCAATCTTGAAGCCGCATTCAAACGCCATTGCCTTTAGGATTTCCTAACTCTCGATGTGCGCAATGACGTCGCCTTCCGTAACGCTATCGCCCTCGTTCACCACTATATCAATGACGGTGCAGGAGATCGGCGCCGCCACGGGGATCTCCATCTTCATGCTTTCGAGGATGACAATAGGTTCGTCTTCGGCCAGGCGCTGACCTTTTTCGGCGGTGATCTTCCAAACTTTGCCGGTGATTTCGGTTTTGACAGTGCTGCGGGCCATGAGGTCTCGTTTCAGTGCGGTGGTTTAGAAAGCGGGGGGCCAGTCGGCGAGACGATGTTGGCCTACGCCGTTGGTCATGCGGCGGGACAGGACTTCCAGCATGTCGATGAGGAAGCGTCGCGTGTCGTTCGGGTCGATCACCATCTGGGCCATGAAGGGCGCGGCGAGTTCGTAGGCTGTCGTGCCGGATGACACCTGCCTCACGAGTTCGTCGTAGCGTTCGGGGTCTTCGCCGGGCTTTGTCGCGTAGACGACGTTGACGGCGACGGCGGGGTCCATGAAGGAGATATCGCCGGAGAACCAGGTTGCCGTGACGTCGCTGCGGCCGCCGCCCATGTTTAGGTAGGCTTGGCCGTAAGACTTGCGCAGGACGAGCGCGATCTTCGGCACTGTCGCAAGTTCGAGCGCGGCCATGAAGTTCATGATCTTGCCGGGCAGGCGGCGCTTTTCGCTTTCGGCGCCGACGAGGAATCCCGGCGTGTCGGCGAGGAAGATCAGCGGGATGTTGAAGCTGTCGCAGAGGACGATGAAGCTCGCGATCTTATCGCAGGAGTCCGGGTCGAGCGCGCCGCCTTTGAACATCGGGTTCGAGGCGACAATGCCGACGCTTCTGCCGTTCAAGCGGCCCAGTGCGGTGACGGCGACTTTGGCGAAGCGTTCTTTGAGCGGGAAGTACGAGTCCTTGTCGAGGATCGCACGTATGACAGTGCGGATGTCGTAGGTTTTCGCGCGGCTCTCGGGAACGAGCGTGTCGAGTTTGTGTGCGTCTGCAGCTTCTGCGACGTGGGCCGCGATGGGCGGGGCGGTGTTGGCGTTGTCGGGGAGGTAGCTGAGGAAGGCTTCGAGCTGCGCGATGGCTTCGTCGTCGGTGTCGACGACGGTGTGGACAAAACCGGTTTGTTCGCTGTGCAGACGCCAACCGCCGAGGTCTTCGGGGTCCGCATCTTCGGCGATGGCGACCGAGGTGACGTTGGAGCTTGAGACGGCGAGGACTGCGCCTTTGCGCATGACGACGAAGTCGGAGTTGATGCAGGTGAACGCGCCGCCGCCGTAGGTGAGGCCCAGGACTGCCGATGCCCACGGTGTTTCGCGTGCGTGGGTGTAGCGCGCGCCTTCGCCGGCGCGGCCGATGCCGGCGGCGCCCATGATGTCGGGGATGCGGCCGCCGGCGCACTCCATGAGGTTGACCATCGGGATGCCGTTTTTGCGGCACGTTTCGCGGACGTAGTATTGCTTCTTGCCGTGAACTTCCGCCGACGAGGAGCCGAGGGTCGTGAAGTCGGCGGCGTTCACGCCGACCATGCGGCCGGCGACTTTACCGAAGCCGGAGACGACGCCGTCACCCGGCGACTTGTCGCGCATGTCGGG
>JAEUMM010000495.1 GCA_016792645.1 Alphaproteobacteria bacterium
ACTGTCGCTTCGGCGAATTCTTGGCTGTAGAATTCGAACGTGTACGTTGCTTTGCCTCTCGACGAGATCGTGTCGCGGACGAATTTGGCGCCGCCGCTGTTTCCTTTGAGGCTCAAGCCTCCCATCGTGTCGATGAGCGCGGTCATCTCATCCCAGCCTTGCGCATAGGTCCGCGCGAGGTCGAGCAGATTTTTCGCCGTCGCGAGCTTGCCCTTGGCGGTCTTGTCGCCCTCACCACCTGTGCGTTCGACGGCAACCTTTGTCTCTTTCCCGGTCGCGTCCATGTAGAGACGCGCGGCGTTGAGGAGCAGTACTGGGTCCTTTTTCTGCCGGCCCAGGTCTTCCAATTCGGCGGCGAGGAAGATGAGGCGGGCGTTCGACTCCGTCGGGGCGGCTTTGCCGGTGGCGACGTTGGGGCCGGATTTGTCTTCGGCGGCGATGGCCGCGGTCGCGCACGACGCGGCGATGAGGGCGATCAACAGGCGAGTCATTTGGACTCCACGGGTTGGCATTTGGGCATGGTCGCTTTCGGCATGCTGCGGACGAAGTCGGTGATGCCGGGATAGGCGCCTTCGTTGCGTTGGGCTTGGACGCCGGTCGATTGCAGGCAGGCGGCGGCGTCGAAGCCGGATTCAATCGTGTCGGCGATGTGGCCTTCGAGGAGGCCGAGGCTGGTGCTGATGGATTGCAGCTTTTCGCGGCGCGTTTGGTTTGGGTCGTCGGCGAGGTCCAGGTGCGAGAAGTAGACTTCGGGGCGTTGGCTCTGGAACACCTTGTCTTTCGCGCAGTCGATGTCTAGCGACATGCAGCGTGCGGTGCGGATGTTGTCTGCCAAGCGCGCGATTTCGGAGAGCGCGACTTGCATCGTTTCGACGTTGTAGCGATCGATCGTTGTGTTGAGCACGGCGCCTAAGACCGGCAGCGCGCCGGGGCCTTCGGGCGACAGGGCGAGGTGTGGGTCTTTGGCCGCTTGGCCGTCGATGCTGATGAGCAGGATTTTTCGCGTGCCGACGAGTTGGTCGAGATACTCGGGCGTGCGGTGGGCGATCGACCAGTTGGTAAGACCGCGTAGCGCGAGGTTGTCGCTGACGCCGCCGTCAACGAGGTGGGCGTATTGTGTGCGCTTGGGGTCCATGTATTCGCGCGCGAGTTCGGCCAGCAGCGCGCGGGCTTCGTAGTGCGCGGCGGCGACTTGGCTTTGGGCGGTTTGGTCGCGCAGCCATGGCGGGGTGACGTCGCAGTTGGTTTCGGCGCGGTAGCTCTTCAGCGTGACCGGTGAGAAGAGGCCCGGGAAGCCGTTCGAGGCGGCCACCGCCCAGGCGACCGGGAACGTGCTCATGTCAGAGCAAAGCAGATCGAACTGGTCTTGGCTGAAGGTGAAGAACGTGCCTTTCGCGACGTCGGTGGCGCCGACCATCAGCATCGGCGCGCCTTTGGCGTAGAGGTCCGAGTAGAGGGCGCCGTTCGGGCGGTCGGCGCGCGGTGCGTTGCAGTCGGGTTGGAACAGGCGTTCGGCGTAGAGGCGCGCCATGTTGTCGTTGGTGCCGGACTCGCCGCTCATCATCCAGCCCCAGTTCCAGGGGGCGAGGTACATGCCCATGATGTCGGCGTCGTAGTCGGTGAACAGGAAGTCGCGCTCGAAGCCGCAGCCTTTCTCTTTGGGCACGAACATCGCTTCGCGGTGGAGTGTGTAGTAGGACGCGGTGAACGTGCCGCCCGAGACGCCGGAGATGAGGTCGACCTCTTCCAGCAGCGAGCGGTTGCGGCCGCCGATGTCGAAGCGGGCGTCGTTGAGCGCCTTCAGTACGCCGTATGAGAATGCGGACGAGCGTTTGCCGCCGCCGGAGATCGAGACCAAGATCAGGAGTTCGTCGGAATTGTCGCCCTTCAGCGCGCCGAGGCGGTAGTCGACTTGTGGGGCGGGCTTGCCGCCGGCCTGCGCGGTCAGTGGGTCGTTGATCGGCGGGCGCGCGGTCACGCAAGCGCTCAGCGCGAGCGCCAGCAGGGCGACCCAGAAATGCCGTATTCCGGTGGTCAAAGCCCCGCCCATCGATGTTCCTTAAGCCCCTGTTTGCCCGGTGATTTTGGCGAAGGCGACGCGAAGAAGCCACGGCCTGGCCGCAGTCGGTGGGCCCGCTGTGACGCCAAATACACAAGGGGTCGGGCGGCGTGGTAGGCGTTGGTCTGAAAGTTCCACGATTGTCATGGGGGAATGCCGGCATGGGTTGGCGCCGCGCGGTTGCTTTGGCCTGTTTCGTGGTGAGTGCGTGCGTGGCTGTGTCGGCGCTGGCGGCGTCGGCGCAGGACGATGCGCTGGCGCATATCGAGAATTTGCGGGCGCAGGGGAAGGTTGCCGAGGCGCTGGCGGCCTATGACGCGGCGATGGTCGCTGCCGAAACGGCAGGCGATCGCGCGCGAGTGTCGAAGCTTGCTCATGACTCTGCCATCTTTGCCATGCTGCTGGAGCGGTATGACGACGCGGAGAAGCGGGCGCGGAAGGCGTTGGCTGTCGAGACGGCGCTGAGTGGCGCCAAGAGCGGGAACATTGCGGCGATCTCGAACACGCTGGCGCAGATACTTGAGTCTCAGGGACGGTATCCGGACGCCGTTGGCGAAGCCACGAAGGCGGTGGCGATTGCGCGCGAGGCGTTCGGCGTGGCGCATCCGAATGTTGGCGCGACGCTGAGTACGCTCGGCAAGGTGCAAGCGGCGAATGGAGATGTCGCGGCAGCTGAGAAGACCTTGCTTGAGGCGATCAGGATCGAGGAGACGGGTCTTGGCGGCGATCATCCCGCGGTCGCGGGATCGCTGAATGATCTGGCGGCGCTGTATCGGCAGCAGCTTCGTTTGGACGAGGCGGAGGTTTTGCAGAAGCGCGTCGTTGCGATTGCGCAGAAGGCTTACGGCGCGAACCATCCTAATCATGCGACGGCGCTTTCGGCGCTGGGGCGCAACTATCTCGATCAGGCGCGGTGGGATGATGCGGAGGCGGTGTTGTCACGCGCGCTTGAAATCCGGCGCAAGGTGTTGGGCGACAAGCACAACGACACGGCCGACACGTGGAACGATCTCGCGTGGGCCGATATGGGGCGTGGCGATCCGAAAGCGGCGGCGGGCAAGTTTAGGCGCTCGCTTGAGGTGCGCGAGGCCGCTTCGACACAAGATCCTGAGGCGGCGGCGAAGGGGTTGGCCAACCTTGCGCGCGCGATGCGCGACGTCGCTGAGACGTCGGTCGGTGATCGCGTCGCGCGGTATGTGGATGCCGAGAAGCCGTCCTTGCGGGCTGTGGCGGTGGCGGGGAAGGCTGGGCTTTCGAAGCGGCCCTGGATGGCGAGCGTACTGACGGGACTTGGTGTCTCGGTGCTAGCGCAAGGTCGCACAGCGGAGGCGCAGGCTCTCGCCGATCGCGCGTTGGCTTTGGCGCCGGAGGCGAGTGTGGCGCGGGCTTCTGCGTTGCGGCTGCGGGCGGAGGCGCTGTTGCAGCAGTCGAAGGTGGCGCCTGCGTTGGCGGATGCGCGGGCGGCTGCTGCGATCTATACGGAGCGGCGGACCCAGGCGGGGCTCGCGAGCATTCGCGGCGAGGCGGCGCCGGCGATCAACGATCGCGATGCCTATTACGTCGCGGTGCGCGCGGCTTATGCGCAATGGGCGAATAAAGCGGATATAGCGGCGCGCGACGAAGGCTTCGCCTTTGCGCAGCGTGCGGGCGGCGGCGCGACCGCGCGGGCTGTGTGGCGGATGGCGGCGCGCTTTGCGGCGAAGGACGACGGGCGCGCGAAGTTGCTGCGCGAGCAGCAGGCGTTGACGCTGCGCTTGCCGGAGGTTGAGGCGCAGTATGTGGAGCTTCTGAGTTCGAGCGACGCGGCGACACAGGGACGCGCGGACGTGCGGCGTAAAGAGAGCGCGCGCATTCGCGATCGGTTGAAGGCGCTGGATGGGCAGCTGCGCAAGGATTTTGCGCCCTATGCCGACTTGGCCGATCCGCAGCCGGTGACGATTGCCGAGCTTCAGGCGTTGCTGAAGCCGGATGAGGCGGCGCTCCAGTACTTGGTGGCCGACTACGATGGCTACGTCATTGCGGTCAGCAAGGACGCGGTGACTTTTGAGAAGCTGTGGATCGCGGGATCGGGTTTGCGGGACGATGTTTCGACGTTGCGCCGGCAGCTTGATCCTTCGATGTGGAATGTGTTGCCGCCGAATATTTCCGCGTTCGACCGGGGGTTGGCTTATCGGCTTTATCAGCAGCTTTGGCGGCCGGTAGAGAGCGTCGTTGCCGGCAAGGCGAAGGTGTTTGTCGTTGCCGATGGGCCGCTGACGAGTTTGCCGCAGACGGTGCTCGTGACCGAGCGCCCTATTGGTGGGGCCGAGGGTGATCGCAATCCGCAAGTGTTGCGCGAGACGCCTTGGCTTCTGAAGAAGCATGCGTTGATCACCCTGCCCTCTCTTTCGAGCCTGAAAGCGCTTCGGCGTTATGCGGCGTCGAGCGGGGCGAATGAACCGTTCTCCGGCTTCGGCGATCCGGCGCTTGGTGCGCCGGATGACTTGCGCGGAAGCCGCCGGCCGGTGGCTGCGTTCTTCCGTGGCGGGTCGCCGGAGCGTCAGCGGCTCGAGGAGTTGGGGTCGTTGCCGCGGACGGCGATCGAACTTAAGGCGCTCGCGGCGGCGTCGGGTGGTGATGCGGCGAAGGATCTGTGGCTCGGCACGCGGGCGACGGAGACGGCGGTGAAGCGTGCGTCTCTATCCCACAAGCGGGTCGTGGCGTTTTCGACGCATGGGTTGATGGCGGGTGAGATCGGTCAGGGTGAGCCTGGGCTCGTGATGACGTTGCCGGAGATGCCCTCGCCGACCGACGACGGGTTCTTGGCGGCGTCGGAGATTGCCGATCTCAAGTTGAACGCCGAGTGGGTCGTCTTGTCGGCCTGCAATACCGCCGCCGGTGACAAGCCTGGCGCGGCGGGGTTGTCCGGGTTGTCGCGCGCATTCTTCTTAGCGGGCGCGAAGTCGATGCTTGTTTCGCATTGGTCCGTTTGGGACGACGCGTCGGCGGCTTTGACGACGGGGACGCTGGCGCGGTTGAAGGCGAAGCAAGCGCCGGATCGGGCCACGGCCTTGCAGCAGGCGCAGCTGGCGCTGATAGCGGACAAGAGACAGCCGCGCTTTGCGCATCCGGCTGCATGGGCGCCGTTCGTTTTGGTCGGCGAGTCGACGGAAAAGTAGTCTTACGTCTTCGGCATGCGTTCGGCGCGTAGGGCGGCGCGGCGGACTTTGCCGGCTTCGTCACGTAGGAAGTCGGTGACGAATTCGTAGGTCGATGGGGCCTTGTAGGAGACCAGGTTGTCTTTGAGGAAGGCGCGCAGTGATGGTTCGGCTTCGCGTGCGTTCTCGCCGGGTTTGAGTTGGACGATGGCGTGGACCGACGCGCCGAGGTCTGGGTGCGGGAGGCCGATGACGACCGACGACGACACCGATGGGTGTTGGTCGATCGCGGCTTCGACTTCGGCGGGGTAGATGTTCGCGCCGCCGCGGAGGATGAGGTCGGTGCGGCGGTCGGCGAGGTAGAGGTAGCCTTCGACGTCGAGGTAGCCCATATCGCCCAGGCTTTCCCACTCCCCGTCCGTGCGGGCTTCGGCACCGACGTAGTGGTATGTCGAGCCGGGTCCGGCTGCGGCCTTGATGAAGACTTCGCCGACTTCGCCGGGTGGGAGCTCGTGGCCCGCGGCGTCGACGATTTTGACTTTTGCGTCGCCGATGAAGCGGCCTACGGAACCGCGGTGGGTCAACCACTCTGTCCCCGAGATCAAGGTGAAGCCTTGGGCTTCGGTGCCGCCGTAGAGTTCCCACACGACGTCGGCGCCGAGCCAGTCGATCCACGCTTCTTTCAGCCATGGCGGGCATGGGGCGGCGAGATGGAGCACACGTTTCAGGCTGGCGACGTCGTAGCGTTTGCGGACGTCCTCGGGCAGCGCCCAGATGCGGTGCATCATCGTGGGCACCTGATACATCCAGTTCGCCTTGTGGCGTTCGATGAGGCGGAGGGCTTCTTCGGGGTCGAAGCGCGGCATGCCGATCGTTGTGCGGCCAGCGTTGATCGACATCATGGAGGTCAAGAACGGGCCGTTGTGGTAGAGCGGCCCGGGCACGAGCGTGCAATCGAGGCCGGTGGCGCCGAGATCGATCAAGGGGCTTGGCGCGCCGAGATCGACGACGCCTTCCTGATGGGCAACGATCAGTTTCGGGCGGCCGGTCGAGCCGCCGCTGGTCATGGCCTTCCA
>JAEUMM010000496.1 GCA_016792645.1 Alphaproteobacteria bacterium
GCGGCGGCGCGGTTCTATCGCGCGGATCTCGGCGATCGTCGCGTGTTCGTGCATCTGTATCTGCAGCCCAAGCGGAAGAACCCGAACACGCGCGCCCAGCGCATCGGCGCGCATATGACGGTCGAAGTCGTGCCCGGCGAGCGGCCGGCGGACCGCGTTGACGTGATCGTGCATGAGCTTGCGCATCACGTCTTTGCTTGCATGCCGCCGGAGCGGAAGGCGATGCTTGTGGATGCCATGTTACGGACGGGCACTGCGGGCGTGCCGGCATGGAATCTATTCGATGAGGTTCAAGCGACGGTCATCGGCAACTTCTTGACGGCGCGCAATGTGCTGATGCCGGAAGAGTTTCAGAAGATTGTTGATCGGCCGCGGTCGTTCTATGCCGATGAGATGATCGATCTGGGCGCGCGGGCGACGCACGATCTGTTCGAGCGGGCGTTCGCGAAGCGGGCTCGGATGACGCCGTCGTTCGGGGAAGAGTTTGTCGCGGCGCTTCGTGCCGGATTGGGTGCGCGGCTTGAGACGCCGGCGCTTCATCTGCGCAGCATGCTCTTGAACATCGACGTCGCTGAATCGCCTTGGCCGGCAAAGCTGCGCAACGTGGTCAGTTCGTCGAGCGTGTGGACGATGTCGGAGTTGGGCAGCGCCGAGGTGACGGAACGGCTGAATAGGTTTCCGGGTCTGAGCGCTGTCGCGTTTGCGAAACCCGATCAGATTGCGCAGTTGGCGCGCGCGGCGGCGGCGTTCGGCGTGTCGGGGGATGGTTTGACGACGGCGCTGGGGACGTCGCGCGGGATGGTGTTCGTTGCGCAGCGCACGGCGCAGGCCTACGCGTTTGTCTTTGTGGCGCACGATGATGCGACGATGGACGGGCTGATCGCGGCGTTTCCGTCGTGCCAGTTGAAGGCCGGCGTGTGCGTGCGGTTCGAGTGACGCGCTATTCTTTGGGGCGCGCGCTTTCGTGCCAGCGTTTGAGGAGTTGGCGTTCGAGCAGCGACAGCAGCGCGTAGATCGCGATGCCGATGGCGGAGAGGAGAGCGAGGGCGGCGAAGACCTTCGCGATTTCCAGGCGGTTGCCGGCTTCGATGATGCGCCAGGCGAGGCCGGTCGAGGTGCCGGAGCCGGCGGCGAATTCGGCGACGACGGTGCCGATGAGGGCTAGGCCGCCTGCGATCTTCATGCCGGCCAGCAGGTAGGGGAGGGCTGCGGGGAATTGCAGGCGCATGAGGCGTTGCAGGCGGGTCGCGCGGTAGAGGTCGAAGAGTTCGTGGAGTTGGCGGTCGGCGGAGCGCAGGCCCAAGGTCGTGTTCGCCAGGATCGGGAAGAAGGCGACGATGGTCGCGAGGATCAAGACTGCGCGCTCGGCGTTGTCGAGGCCGACCCAGATGAGGATCAGCGGTGCGATGGCGACGATCGGCGTGACCTGCAACGTTACGGCGTAGGGGAAGAGCGCGCGTTCGATGGTGCGGCTTTGCGCGAAGATGATGGCCATGCCGACGCCGAGGATGAGCGCGAGGATGAACGCAGCGATGGTGATGCGTAGCGTCACCCAGGCCGAGTCCATCAGCGACTGCCAATTCGCGACGGCGGCGTCGACGATGGCCGACGGCGGTGGCAGGACGAACGGTGAAACGTCGAGGGCGACGACGGCCCATTCCCAAACGCCGATGACCGCCACGGCGACGAGCGCCGGCAGGGTGTAGGCGAGGATGCGTTCTTGTGTCATAGCGCGCCGCCTTTCTGCAGCGCTGCGCGGACAGCGCGGCAGCGTTCGCCGTAGAGCGGGCTGATGCGGAAGTCGGGGTCGCGTGTCGTGGGGTCGGGCATGGCGATGTCGGCGATGACGTGGCCGGGGCGGGGGCTCATGACCAGGATTCGGGACGAGAGGTAGACGCTTTCGTAGATCGAGTGGGTGACGAAGATGACCGTCAGGTTCTTCTTCGCCCAGAGTTCGCGCAGTTCGTCGTTCAGGCGTTCGCGCGTGAGTTCGTCGAGGGCGGCGAAGGGTTCGTCCATCAGCAGCAGCGACGGTTTGGCGGCGAGCGCGCGGGCCAGGGACACGCGCATCTTCATGCCGCCGGAGAGTTCGCGCGGATAAGATTTGGCGAAGGCTTCGAGCCCCACGAGGGCGAGCGCTTCGGCGACGCGCGCGCCGGCTGTCGCCGTGTCGGTGCCTGTGAGGTCGAGCGGCAGGCGGACGTTCCCTTCGACGGTCGCCCACGGCATGAGGGCTGCGTCTTGGAAGACGAAGCCGAGCGTTGGCGGTTTGCCGGACCATTTGATCGCGCCGGCGCTGGGCTTTGTCAGGTCGGCGATGAGGCGGAGCGCGGTGCTCTTGCCGCAACCCGACGGGCCCACTATCGAGACGAAGTCGCCTTCGTTGACGGTGAAGGTCGTGTCGCGGAGCGCTTCGACGCCGTTGGGGAAGCGCTTTGCGACGTGGTCGAAGGACAGAAGCAAGGTCAGCGCGGCTTGGTGATTTGCGGGTTGGTGGCGGCGCGGCGTTTGTTCACGAACTGCGTCGTGTAGGCTTTCGTGACGTCGAGTTTGTCGTCGTAGACCTTGTTCGCCTTCATGAGGTCGAAGAACGTGTTCCAGCGTGCGGCCGTCATCGCGCCGATGCCGAGCACGGCGGCGTCCGCGCCTTGCACCATGCCGCGCGTTTTCATTTGCGTGATGGCTTGGGCGATGATGTCGTCGGTCATTTCCGGGTTGTCGCGCTTGATCAGCGCGACGGCGGGTTTGGCGTCGCCGTTCAGGAACGTGTTCCAGCCGTCGATCGAGGCGTTGACGAAGGCTTGCACGATCTTAGGGCGTTCGCGCACGTCCTTGCCGCGGGCGAGGATCAGGTTCGAGTAGCCGGGGTAACCCGCGTCGGCGAGGAGGAAGACCTTCGGCTTGATCTTGCCTTGGGTTTCGATCGTGTAGGGCTCGGAGGTGACGTAGCCCTGCTGGATCGCGTTCTTGTCGACCAGGAACGGCGCGAGGTTGAAGGTGTATTTGCGGATTTGCTTGTCGTCGAAGCCGTAGCGCGCCTTAGCCCAGATCCACCACGTCGAGATCGTGGCGTCGGAAATCATGATGGGTTTGCCCTTCATGTCGGCGAGCGTCTTGATGTCGTCGCGCGGGTGCGTGATCAGCACCTGCGGATCCTTCTGGAAGATCGCGGCGACCGCCATCGCGTCGCCGCCGGCGGCCACGATGTTCAACGGCTGAAAATGGTTCGAGCCCATCGCGAAGTCGACCGCGCCGGCCGCGATCAACTGCGGCGTGTTCACCGCGGGGCCGCCTTGCTTGATCGTGACGTCGAGGCCCGCCTTCTTATAGAGGCCGGTCGCTACGGCTTGGTAGAAGCCGCCGTGTTCGGCCTGCGCCTTCCAGTCGGTCACAAAGGTGACTTTGACGAGCGTTGCGGGCTTGGGCGTTGCGGCGACCGCGGGGCTTGCGAGCGCGGTCGCTAGCGCAATCAGGGTCGCGCGGCGGCTTATGACGGGCATGGCTGGGTCTCTTGGTGGTCACCCAAGTTTAGCGAAGCGGAACCCGCAGGTCTAACGCTGATCTTGTCAGCGCAGCGGGTCGCAGGCGGCGGCGCGGCGCATGCGGTCGAGTTCGGGTTCGCGCGCGTCGTCGTTGATGAGGGTGCGGAAGAGGACGACGCCTTTTTGTGACGGCGCGGCGACGATGATCGTGCCTTCGGGTTGCGGGGGCACGGTTTGGCCTTGGCCGACAAGGACGATTGTCGCCGGCTGGCCCCCTGCCTGCGTGTCGTTCAGCGTGTAGAAGTTGTCGGTGTTCGCGGTGTACAGCGCGACCGACCAGTATGTGTCGGTTGGGGCGGCTGTGGTGATTTTCAGCGGCTGGCGCGAAACGTCGAAGACACAATACGAGTAAAGCAAGTCGGGGCTGGGCTTTACGATCGTGCGCGAGGCGGCCGTCGCGCGGTCGCCATGCGTGATCGTATTCACGCCTTTGCCGCCCATCGCCGTCATGGCGCGGGCCATAATCAAGCTTGGGGCGTAGGTGATCGCTGCCCAGTGGATCGCCGCCGCGAGCGCGAGCGTGAAGGCCGCCCAGCCGATCCAGCGCATCATGAGCAGGCCTCCTTCACGATGGCGGGGAGGGGGGCTGCGGCCGGGTCGTCCTTCACTGAGGCGCCGGGGTTATAGAGGCGCAGAGTCACTTGGAAGCCATCGGGCGACGTTGCGATCCAGTTGTTGGCTTCTTCGGTCGTCGAGAGCCGTACGACGAATGTCCCCTCGGGCGTGCGAACGACGCTGGTCTTGCTGATCGAGTAGCGCTTGGTCGGCGTATCGACCAGGAAGTGGTCGTCGCCGTAGACGGTGAAGCTCCACCAGCGCGCGTCCGGGTCGCGGCCTTCGATGCGGTAGGTGCAGGCGCCATCAAGCGCCTCGCCCGCGCTGTCCGTGGTGGCGTTGTAGTAGATCGTCTCGTCCTTGTTCAGCGCGAGGAGCCCTGTGAGCGCCACGAAGGTGCGTGTGTAAGCGTCGGCGTTTGTGCCGCCGGCTGCGAGGTTCGTGTGCCAGGGACCGTTGGCCACCGACGTTTCGCTTCCTACGGCATAACGCGGGGCGAAATAGGCGCTGCCCAAGCCCAATATGCCCGCCAGCAGCAGTGCAGCACCAAGGCGCAGCAGAAATTTCATCGCGACTCGCTTCCCGAAACCAATAGCGGCGCGACTCTAGCCGCCGGTCAGCGGTGGTCACCAGTGCGGCCGGGTCACAGGGCTAGAACGGCGAAGGTTCGTCCGGGTCGGCCTCAGGCTGGCGGTAGGGCCCGTCGGCTTCAGGCGGCTGCGGTGCTCGCGGCGCGGGCGGGGCACTTAGCGGGACGCCTGGGCGGTTGTCGCGCGCTTCGGCTGCGCGCATGGCGTCGTCGACGGCCGCCGCTTCGGCATCGGCCATGTCGGCGGCGTCTTCGGGATCCGGCTGCTCGGGCGCGATGTCGGCTTGCGGCCGGTAGCGCGGGCCCATCGGCGGCGTGGGCGCGGGCAGGGCCGTGTCGTCGCCGCCGAAGAGACTGTCGAAGAAATCTTCGATCACGCCGCGGTCGCGTCCCGGCGATCGGCGATCGCGCGAGTCGTCACCCCGGTCGACCCAGGGATCGTCTTCGCTGCCGCCTTCGGCGTAGTCGGAGTTTCCATAAGTGTCGATGCCGGGCAGGTTGTGGACCGGAATGCTCTTGTGCGCGGCCTGCATGTAGTTCTTCCAGATGCTGGCGGGCAGACTGCCGCCGACAACCTTCTGCATCGACGTGTTGTCGTCGTTGCCGAGCCAGACGCCGGTGACGAAGTCGGCCGAGTAGCCGACGAACCAGGCGTCGCGCCATTCCTGGCTGGTGCCGGTTTTCGCCGCGATGGGGCGGTCGCCCATGTCGCCGCGCTGGCCGGTGCCGGTTTGAACGACCTCGTAGAGCATCTGGTTCATCTCTTCGAGCGAACGGCGGCTCATGACCGGGATCGGCGGCGCGGCGCGGTATTGGTAGAGCACGGTGCCGTCGGTCGTCTTCACGTCGAGGATCACATAAGGGTCGACGCGGTTGCCCTTGTTGGCGAAGGCACCGAAGGCGCGTGTCATTTCGTAGAGCGTGACTTCCGACGTGCCGAGCGGCAGCGAGCGGTTGGGTTCGAGCGGCGAGGTGATGCCGAGGCGCTGCGCAACGGCGATGACTTTGCGGCGGCCCACTTCGTCGGCGACGCGGACGGCGACCGTGTTGATCGATTTCGCCAGCGCTTCGCGCAACGTGATCGGGCCCAGATACGAATGGTCGTAGTTGTCGGGGGACCAGCCGCGGTTCTCATAGGGGGCGTCGTCGCGGATGTCGTCCGGCGTCAGGCCGTGTTCGAGCGCGGCGAGGTAGACGAAGGGTTTGAACGACGAGCCGGGCTGACGGCGCGCTTGATAGGAGCGGTTGAACGTCGAGACGGTGTAGTCGCGGCCGCCGACGATGCTGCGGATCGCACCCGACGGTTCCATCGCGACCAGCGCGCCTTGCGTCACGGCGCGGCCCTTGCCGTCCTTGTCGAGCACGGCGGTCAGCGTCTTCTGCGCCACGGTTTGCAGGCGCGTGTCGATGGTCGTGCTGACGACGAGATCTTGGTTGGGGCGGATGTCCAGTTTGGTCAGCTGGTCCATCACGAAGTCGGCGAAGTAGTTGGCGCTTTCGGTGCCTTCTCTCAGCACCGGCTTTGCGGGATTGGCTTTCGCAGTCTTCGCTTGTTCCTCGTTGATCTGGCCGTCTTCGAGCAGGAGGTCGACCACCATCGCGGCGCGTGTTTGGGCGACCTTGAGGTTTGCTTCCGGCGAGTAGCGCGAGGGCGCGCGGGTGAGGGCGGCGAGCATCGCGGCTTCGGCCAGCGTCACGTCGCGCACGGATTTGTCGAAATACTCGCGCGCGGCGGCGTCGACGCCGTAGGCGCCGGAGCCCAGATAGATGCGGTTCAGATAGAGCGTGAGAATCTCGTCCTTCGAGTAGTGGCGCTCGAGCCAGAAGGCGAGGAAGAGTTCTTCGAGTTTGCGCGACCATGTGCGTTCGGGTTTCAAGAACGTGTTTTTGGCCAGCTGCTGCGTGATGGTCGAGCCGCCTTGCACGACCTGGCCTGCGGTCCAGTTCGTCCAGAGCGCGCGGACGAGGCCGCGATAGTCGACGCCGCCGTGCGAATAGAAGCGGCGGTCCTCCAAGATGATGAACGACGCCGGCAGATAGGGCGGCATCTCGTCGACCTTCACGCGATAGCCGAAGGCGGCGCCGCGCGTCGCAAAGGCCTTGCCGGCCGAGTCGGTGAGCGTGATCGACGGTGTGCGGTTCAGTTCGCCCAGGCGGTCCGCCGTGATCGGCAGGTCGGGCGCGTAAAGGTAGTAGAGCGCGACGAAGCAGGCGGAGAAGAACAGGATGATGCCGCCGAACGCGGTCGCCAGCCAAAACCACCACGGCCGGCGCGTGCGTTGCTGTGGCTGCTCCCATGGATCGGGAGCGGGGCCGAGGTCGGTATTCGGTTCGTTGGTCTGATCGTCGGATGACATTTCGTGTCCGGTCCAGGGCTGCCCTAGGCCGATCCCCGCTGCAGTTCGCTATTCTTTCACTGCGCAAAGCGGGGGGCTAGCCTCCATTGTCACTCGCCCTCGCGTTAGGCGAAATTGGGGCGGGGCATTCGCCCGCGCGTTCTTGCCGCAAAGCCGCCATTCGCAACCGGGAGCGGCGGGCAATTAAGGAACTTTCATGCTGGGCGTTTGCTACTACCCCGAACATTGGCCGGAGACGATGTGGGCGGACGACGCCCGGCGAATGGCGGCGCTCGGCCTCAGTTATGTGAGGATCGGCGAGTTTTCCTGGAGCGTCGTCGAACCGGAGCCGGGGCGATTCGATTGGGGTTGGCTGGATCGCGCCGTCGACACGCTGGCGCGGGCCGGTCTCAAGATCGTGATGGGGACACCGACGGCGACGCCGCCGAAGTGG